>NZ_DFMZ01000080.1:0-12218 GCF_002375825.1 Aneurinibacillus sp. UBA3580 | reverse complement strand
AAAGGCGAACACCTTTTTCTTCCTTAGATCTTTTTTCTCTCTCCTTCCTTCTTTATTTCAGGATTTTCACAGAAAAATGGCTGGAAATCGCCATTTCTTTAAAACCAGATATTTATGCATGAAGCTACCATGTAATGTCATAGATATCCACGCGGGGAATCACTTCGAACAGGTCCTGTTTATTCGGCACAATTAAAATCACCTGTTCGTCCGTCACGTTGTACAAATCGCCTGTCACTTTCTGATTTTTCGTATGTACAGTAACGGTCGCATGGCGCTGCAGCAAAGCGTTCCACTGCATCTCAGTCGGGATCATCTCGCGTCCACTCCTTTTTCTTTATCGAACGTTGAGCCGGTCGTGCGGCTTAAGATAGATTCAATTCTACAACGAATAAATACATATGTAAATAAATATTTATGCATTATTTGACCCGTTTTTTCGTAAGCATGCCTGTGGATTTGCATGAAAAGCAAATTGCGATAAGCTAATATTGTAGGTAAATGGAAATGTTTGCTGTCACGAAACGTTCAAAAAGTAGGTGAAGTGTTAATTTTTATTGCCGTTATAATGTGTATAGTTATCCTTGATTTGACAATGAAAACAGTAGCTACTGCAGTGTGTTGAGGAGGGTGCCCAAGTATGGGAACGCGTAAGGTAACACGGCTAATCGTCTTGGCGGTCATCGTTCTGGCGGTTGGCTGGACATTTTACAGCGCATTTTTTAAAGACAAGACGACGGTACAGGTCGGCAAACCAGTGCCTGATTTCGTCGCCCAGCAGGTCGGCGGTGGAAAAGTCCAGCTGAGCCAGTTGAAGGGCAAGGCGGTCGTATTGAATTTCTGGGGAACGTACTGTCCGCCGTGCCGCGAAGAGATGGCGGATTTGAATAAAGCGGCGAAAGAATTTGCGGATAAGAACGTGGTGATTCTCGCGCTTAATGTAGGAGAATCGGAAATTCCGGTCCAATCGTTTGCCCGCCAGTACAAATTGGATGCGCTGCCACTATTAATGGATCCGTCGCGGGCCATTACTCGCAAATACCAGATCGGCGAAATGCCTTCTACGTTTTTTATAAAAGCGGATGGAACGCTCTATAAGCACATTGTGGGCGGTCCGATGTCATATCAGACGATTCATGATAATATGCAACAGATTGCTCCGTAAGAAATTTGAGGTGAAACCATGTTGGACAATGTGAAATGCGAATGCGGGCATTCGAATCCGGTCGGTACCATGCTGTGCGAATCATGCGGAGCCCCGCTTGCGAGCGAGGTTGCTGGTAAGAAGGTGGATATGCGTTACGAAGGCGCGGCCCGGCGTTCGCAAACATACCACAAAACGATCGTAGACCGCATCTGGAACTTCTTCTCTTCGGTGCGCAATGCGGTCATCATGATTGTGTTGACGCTTATCGCATCGGCCATCGGTACGGTGTTTCCACAGGAGCGCTATATTCCGGTGCCGAAACCGGCGGAGCAGTACTACCCGGAAGCCTATGGAACTCTCGGGCTTATTTATTATAGACTCGGCTTTCATAATTTATATTCTTCCTGGTGGTTTATCGCGCTTATGTTAGGAATTGGTATCTCGCTTGTTGTCTGCAGCCTCGACCGTGTCGTGCCGCTGTATCGCGCGCTGAAAACACAGCGCGTCAAAAGGGACAAGCGTTTCCTCCAAATCCAGAAAGTTAGTGTGGAGTTGAACGCCGAGGGCAAAGAGGTAGAACAGTTGACGGCTTCGCTTGAAGAAGCACTCAAGAAAAAACGTTATCACGTACGACGCGAAGAGAACGCTTTACTGGGTGAAAAAGGCCGGTTTAGCCGCTGGGGTCCGTATATCAACCACATCGGGCTCATTATCTTTTTGATCGGCTGTTTAATGCGCCTCATTCCCGGTTTCTATCTCGACCAGTATGTCTGGGTACGTGAAGGGCAAACCGTCCCGGTACCGGAGACAAACTATTATGTCAAAAACGAACAGTTCATTAAAGAGTACTACCAGGATGATGAATTTCCCGAGAAGCTGGACGTAAATGGTGTCATCGTAAAGGAATATAAAACAAAAGCGGTTCTCTATGAAAATGAAAACGCGGAAATTCCGGGTTCGGAACCGAAGTTAAAGCAGGTTGCGAAGCATGACATTGAGGTTAATCATCCATTAAAGTATGAAGGATTATTATTATATCAAGCAGGCGAACAAGAAAATCAACTGCAGGCGCTCAATCTAAATCTGGTTGATACAGCGACTAAAGAACCGCTGGGCAGCGTAAAACTGGACTTGCTGTCTCCGCCGAAAGAAATCAAAGTAAATGACAATGTAAAGGTACAGGTACTACAATATTTTCCTGATTTCGCCCTTGATGATATGAAGCAGCCGATTACGAAGTCGACGGAGCCGAATAATCCGGCATTTATCGTGAATACCATTTCTCCGAAGACACCGGACGGAGAGAAGCAGTGGATTTTCCTCGGCGATACGCTGACGGCAGACGGTAAAGATCCGAAAGTCACGTATGCGTTTGCCAAGCCGGACTTAGTCGATATGAGCGGATTGATGGTGCGTAAGGACGCAAGCCTGCCGATTATCTTCTTCGGCGCGGGGGTCAGTATGCTCGGTCTTGTGATGGGCTTCTACTGGCAGCATCGTCGTATCTGGTTCCAGGTTGAAGAAGAGAAGCTGCTGGTGGCAGCGCACACCAATAAAAACTGGTTTGGCATCAAGAATGAAGTCGTGAAAATTCTCGAAGCGAACGGGTACCATATCTCCGCCGCACAATTGGAGAAGGAGGCAAAACAATCGTGAATAGTCTCATCGGTCTCAGCAATACTATGCTGACCATCGCGTTTATTTTTTACTGTGTCGCAACGATTCTGTTTTTTGTTGCCGTAACGGGCAAGAGCTTCCGCAACCGTACGCCTGAGGAGCAGAGCCGTCGCGGCCGCTTCGCATACGCGGCGGCGGTCATCGGGTTTCTCGCGCATGCGGTGTTTATCGGAATTCGCTGGTATGTGGGCGGGCACATTCCAACCAGTAACATGTTTGAATTTATGCAGTTCCTTGGCTTTGCCATGACCCTTGCGTTTTTGGGGATATATCTTATTTACCGTATTCCGCTTATCGGCGCGTTTGTTATGCCATTCAGCGTGCTTATCGTTTCGTACGCAGCGGTATTTCCACGTGAAATCACGCCGTTAATTCCGGCACTGCAGAGCTATTGGCTGCAGATTCATGTAACGACTGCGGCGCTTGGTGAGGGTGCTTTTGCGGTCGGCTTTGCCGGCGGTTTAATGTACCTGCTGCGTACGCTTGATCCGAACGAGAAATCTAAGTCGGCCAGCTGGCTCGAATTTGTTATGTGGGTTATTTGTACACTGGTTGCTTTCATCGTACTTGTATTCTCTTTCCAGCTTGCAGGATATCAGGCCACATTTAAAGCGCCGTTTCAAATGTCGACCGGCCAGGTGGTAGATTCCCAGGTAAAATACCATATGCCGGCGATTGTCGGACCTAAAGACGGTACGCTTGAGACAACAGACAAGATGAAACCCTGGTTCGAGGCACCGGGATTCATGAAAGGAAACCAAGCGGCCCGCAAGTTCAATACGCTGATCTGGTCTGTGGCAGGTGGTACGCTGCTGTATGGAGCGGCCCGCCTGGCGCTGCGCCGCCGCATTTCCGGCGTGGTCGGCAGGTGGGTGCAGGATTTGGAACCGGATCTTGTTGATGAGATTAGCTACCGTGCCATCGCGATTGGTTTTCCAATCTTTACGCTTGGCGCGCTTATCTTCGCGATGATTTGGGCGCACGAGGCATGGGGACGGTTCTGGGGCTGGGACCCGAAAGAAGTATGGGCGCTGATTACATGGCTATTCTACAGCGCGTATCTCCACCTGCGCCTCTCCCGCGGCTGGCAGGGCAAGAGATCGGCGTGGATGGCCGTGATCGGCTTCATCATCGTCATGTTCAACCTTGTCTTCGTCAACCTTGTCATCTCGGGGCTTCATTCTTACGCGTAATTGAAATAATGATACGAAAGCGCCTCGCTCTGTATGATTTGAGCGAGGCGCTTTTTAAAGTAGTGACGGGCTAAGGAAAGAAAACCGCGTGCGAAGAGACTACTCGAAATCGTCAGGACTTTTTTCTTCAAGTTCGCTGTCTTGCATAAGGTTTTCCTGGCGGCTCTCAGGACGATGGGCGCTTAGTGGATTGTCACCCATCTGAGAGTATGTGTCATCGTCTCCGATAACGCCGCTCTGGTAGGCATTCATAATTTCCTGATTGACGATTTTTTCACCTTCGGAATCGTAGCGAATGTTTTGTTCCTGTTTTTTCATGGAAGCTCACTCCTTTCGCTCTTATATTGTTTCCACAACTCTCCAGATTAAAACAAAAGCTTGTCTTTTGTAACCTGGGTAACATATAATTTGTACGATTATGGTCACAAATTCGTTGCTTAAAATGGTAAAATAAGTAGAAAAACAGACTTATTATTGAAAATGTCAACTGAGGTGAAAGAAAATGGAACATCAAGCCAAAGTGCTCGTAGTAGACGATGAGGAACGTATCCGCCGCCTGCTGCGTATGTACTTGGAAAGAGAGAACTTCCAAATAGAGGAAGCTGAAGACGGAGAGCAGGCTCTTGAGATGGCGCTTGCTACCGACTATGATGTTATTTTGCTTGATTTAATGCTGCCGGGTATTGACGGTATTGAAGTATGTACACGGCTGCGCGAAAAGAAAGCGACCCCGGTTATTATGTTAACGGCAAAAGGTGAGGAAGCCAATCGCGTGCAGGGTTTTGAGTCCGGTACAGACGATTATGTGGTGAAGCCGTTCAGTCCGCGCGAAGTCGTATACAGGGTGAAAGCGCTCTTGCGCCGTTCGTCTGCAACCGCGTTTCTCACGACGCCGAGCAGTTCGCACAATGTGCTTGTCTTCCCGGATTTATCCATTGATCATGATGCGCATCGCGTGATGGTTGCCGGTGAAGAAGTAAGCCTGACGCCGAAAGAATATGAACTGCTTTATTACCTGGCGCGCCATCCGGACCGTGTCTTCTCCCGTGAGGATTTGCTCAAGGACGTATGGCATTATGAGTTCTTCGGAGACTTGCGTACCGTAGATACCCATATTAAACGTCTCCGGGAGAAGCTCAACAAAATTTCTCCGGCTGCAGCGAATATGATTGCGACCGTTTGGGGAATCGGATACAAGCTTGAGGTGCCAAAGTAAGTGTTAAACCGGGTTGTTTTTAAGCTTTGGATTACAATCATCGGTCTGGTTGCTGTCGTATTGACTGTGCTTAGCCTGACGCTTATGTCCTTTTTGGACGAATTCTACGAGCGGCAGCGTACGGAGGACTTAAAGCAGTTGGCGCAAAATATGGCGCATGTCATTCTTGTTTACAAAGACAGCGAGAAAACGCTTAACATTGCCAGAGAACTGGTGGATGTGTATGATACGCGGATGGTACTTACCGGTTCGCTCGGGAATTATAATCAGGACAGTGCAGCGCCAAACAATGCTTCCATTCCGGAAGTAAGGCCGGAAGAGTTCCTGAAACATCCGGTACTGAGACAGGCGAGGGACAATGATCGTATTGCCGTTACGCGGGACTTTTTCTCGGTTTTGCCGCCCAAAAGCAGCGTACCGCATTATGAAGAGTTTGTTGTGGTAGCAGTTCCCCTTCATTCGCAGGGATTGAATAGCGAGCTGATTTTATATCAGACGATGGAAGAATTGAGGGAGACGACCTATAAGACGACCCGGTTAATCTTTTACGCCGCTGCCATTGGCATTATTTTGACGACATTTTTTGCTTTTTTCCTATCGTCCCGGGTTACGCAACCGCTCCGTTCCATGAAGGAAGCGGCTGATTCATACGCACGCGGCGATTTCTCGACGCAAATTTCCATTCGGACGAACGATGAAATAGGGGATTTGGCCAGCACATTCAACCACATGGCTGGTCGGCTGAACGATTTAATTGTTGCGCTCTCCCGTGAAAAAGAACAGGTGGCGAGCGTGCTGAAAAGCATGGTGGACGGTGTAATGACTTTCGACCGCAACGGGCACATTATTGTTACGAACCCACCGGCTGATGAATTGCTGAAAGCTTGGGAGTATGAGCAAGGCGGCGCAGAAGCTGAAGAAGACGAAAGCGATCAGGGAAAAGGACTTCCTCCTTCTATGCGCTCTATTCTGGAGCAAGTTGTAAAAAACGAGGAAGAAGTTGTAACGGACGTGATTGTGCAAGGACGGATTTATGCCGTTGTTATGGCGCCGCTGTATGATGATGCTCAGGTACGCGGCGCTGTGGCCGTGCTGCGTGACATGACGCAGGAACGCCGTCTCGATAAGCTTCGCAAAGATTTTGTCGCCAATGTCTCGCATGAGCTGCGAACGCCGCTCGTGATGCTGCAGGGCTACAGCGAAGCGATTATTGACGATATCGCTGAGTCGCAGGAAGAAAAGAAAGAATTAGCCCAGATCATTTATGACGAATCACTGCGCATGTCGCGCCTCGTCAACGAGCTGCTTGACCTGGCCCGTATGGAAGCCGGGCATATTCCACTGGAGATTCAGCCTGCGAATCTGCTGCAGCTCGAAGATAAAGTCATTCGCAAATTCGGCGGGGTAGCCAAAGAGCAGGGAATTCATCTGCAGTTGGATTGGCAGGCGGCGGATGGGACGTTCTACTTTGACAACGATCGGATGGAGCAGGTGTTAACCAACCTGGTTGATAATGCGATCCGCCATACCGGACATGGTGGAACGGTCACGCTGCGTACGTTCATACAGGATGAGATGTACACGATTGAAGTAACCGATACCGGAAGCGGCATTCCGGCGGAGGATCTGCCGTTTGTATTCGAGCGATTCTATAAAGCCGACAAAGCCCGGACACGCGGCCGTGCCGGAACGGGTCTGGGACTGTCGATTGTAAAAAATATTGTACAAGGCCATCACGGTACGATTACCGTACGCAGCAAGCTGGGCGAGGGCACAACGTTCTCCATCCAGCTGCCGACTCAGCCTGAGGAAGGGAAGCACGGATGAAAACTTTTGCCGAAAGTACGCTTGCCCCTTTTTTGTTAAAAGGGCTTGCGAATATGAATATCAAGGCGCCGACACCGATTCAACAGCAGGCCATTCCGTTTCTGCTCGAAGGATGGAGTGTGGTAGGCGAATCACAGACAGGCACGGGCAAGACGCTTGCTTATCTGCTTCCGCTGCTGCAGCGGATTCAAGCGGACAGTTCCGCGACCCAGGCGCTAATCTTGGCCCCTACCCGCGAATTAACCGTGCAGATTCGCCACGTGCTTGATGAATTATGCAACGCAACCGACATTCGTTTTCAAATTATTATGGGCGGTGTGGACATCAAGCGCCAGATGGAAAAACTGAAACAGAAACCACACATTATCGTCGGATCGCCAGGTCGCATCTATGATTTAATCGAGAAGAAAAAGCTGAAAGTGCACGAAGTCAAGATGGTGGTCATTGACGAGGCCGATCAGATGCTGGAATCCGGCATGATCCGCGAAGTGGAAGCGGTTGTGCAGCGAACGCCACGGGATCGGCAGCTATCCGTCTTCTCGGCCACGATTTCGTCGCTGGTAGAAGAGTGGGGCAGGAAGTGGACGGATCAGGAGCCAAAGGTGATTAAAATTCGTGCGAAGTCTCGCCTGCCGGAGCTCATCGAACAGTGTTTCATTGTGACACCGGAGCGGGAGAAATTTGAAACGCTGCGTCGTTTGCTGCATGCACTGAACCCGGAACGTGCGCTGATTTTCGTCAAAAAACTGCATCAGGTAGCCGACATTGCGAATTGGCTTGCTGCCAAGGGAGTGTCCATCGCCGGCATTCACAGCGAAACGAGAAAAGCGGAACGCGAGCAGGCGATGAATAGCATCCGCAGAGGTGACATCCGATGTTTGGTAACGACTGACCTGCTGGCGCGTGGACTTGATATTGACGATGTTACGCATGTCATTAACTTTGATTTGCCGCTTGATACGGACGGCTATATCCACCGGGTAGGCCGGACTGGCCGTGCGGGCAAAGGTGGCATGGCGGTGACACTGCTTGAGCCGAAAGAAAAGTTTATGGCCGGCAAGCTCGCCAAACAGCTTCATATTGAAATGCCGGAGCGCGTGTTGTTTCAAGGACGGCTTATATCGCCGCAGGAGCGGCGCCCCCGTCCGCCATTAAAGAAAAAACAAAATACCAAATTCAAAAAGACGCATAACAGGAAATAAATGAGTGCAGCCGACCTCGAATGAGGCCGGCTGTTTTTGTTTGTGTGAGCGGATAATTTTTGCCTAATCATCCAAGCTAAGTAACAGAAGCCAAAAGGAGGGGAGAGCATGCTGCGTTTTCTTAAACGAATCTTTCAGCACCGCGTCTATTCTCACGGAAATGTTTCCCATTCCTCTTCCGACATGATAGACCATATGTCAAAAAAAATGGGAAAAGGAGCGGAAGCCGATTTTGCACGTTTGTCTACTTTGTGTAAAATGACGGATTTTTGCCACCGCCGCTTAGAGTCGGTGATTTGCTGTTATATGAGTACGATTGTCCTTCCGGAATATATAGATACGTATGTAATCCGGCCGTTGTCCGCCCATTTTATACGCGGTGAAGTAAAAGCCATGAACGAAATGCTGGGCGGCAGCGAAACAGAACAGGTGGAGGACATTGAAGCTTGTATAACAAAGCTTGTACAGGGCTGGGCCATTGTCCTGCATGACGAAGGGTTTCCGATCGCGGTGAATGTGTTTCGTGCCCCGGAACGGTCTGTGGAGCCGTCGGAAAATGAGACGACCATTTTCGGACCACAGGAAAACTTCATTGAATCGTTGATGACGAACGTAGGCATGCTTCGCAAGCGTATGAGGTCGGCTGACTTGCGCTTCGATATTTTGCTTGTCGGTAAACGGACGAATACGATGGTCGGTGTTCTGTGGATGGAAGGGCTGGCCAATCCGTGGAATGTGGGCGAGATGAAGCGGCGGCTTGAAAGCATACAGCGCGACGGCATTACGGACATTGCGGAATTGACCGAATTTGTAGAAGACAATCCGTATTCCCCGTTCCCTAACTTTGTTTCTTCCACACAGCCGTCAAAGGCAATATCGGCGCTTCTGGACGGCAAGATTGTCGTGCTCGCGGACGGCTCCCCTTATGCATGGATCGCCCCCAGTACATTCTGGGAATTTTTGCAGTCGCCTGACGATTATTATAACCGCTGGCTGTCCGCCTCGCTGCTCCGTTTTTTGCGCATGGTCGGGCTGTTTGCCGCCCTGTTTTTTACAGCCATTTATGTGGCGATAGCTACATTTCATTATCAAATGATTCCAAGCGATATGTTGATGACGCTTCTGAGGACGCGGTCGAAAGTTCCGTTTCCTCCATTGTATGAAGCGCTGCTTATGGAAGTAACCATCGAGTTCCTGCGCGAAGCGGGTGCGCGCCTGCCGACCAAAATCGGGCAGACCATCGGTATTGTCGGCGGTATCGTAATCGGGCAGGCTGCGGTAAGCGCAGGATTTACAAGTAACTTTCTCATCATTGCGGTTGCCACTTCCACCATTTCTTCTTTTGTGATTCCGTCATATTTGCTCGCAAATGCGGTACGTGTCATTCGCTATGCGATTATTATCCTGTCTGCATTCTTTGGAATCATTGGTATTGTTATCGGATTTGTAGTCGTTATGCTTCACCTGCTGGAAATGCGCTCTCTTGGCGCGCCATACCTGTCACCGCTCATCCCTATCCGTGTAGCTGACTGGAAAGACAGTGTTATTCGGTTTCCATTTTCGCTGTTTTTAAACAGGTCTTCTTTGAATCGTGCACAGGATGTCCGTCGTGGAAACGGCAACAAGCCTAGCTGAAGGAGTGTGGTACATGGAGAAGAGTCGAGGCGTATACGGGGGCGGGTTTTCCATTGACCCGGTTTATTTATTTTTTCTGGTCAATACCATGCAGGTAGGGGTTGGGATTCTGCGGGCGCCGCGTGTGATGGCTGAAGATGTGGGAAGAGAAGGTTGGATTGTGGCTATTTTAGCGGCACTTCTCGTCCAGTTCGTTATGGTATGTATATTTTATGTGCTTCGGAAATATCAGAGTTTATCGCTTTTGGAAGTCGGGCATATCCTGTTCGGCAAAACATTGAATTCGTTTCTTTCCATCCTTATCGGGGTGTACTATTTCCTGCTCGGAGTGCTCTTGCTGCGTGATTTCATTGGCATACTCCAGGACTTTATTTTTACCGCCAGCTCCCCGGTCTTTTTGTATCTGTTGTTTCTTTATCCGTGTTATCTCATTTTGCGCGGCGGTATTTCTCTTTTGACCCGCTTTAGCGTTGTGGTTCTTCTTTCTACGGTGTGGCTTATGATTTTTCTGATTTATCCCTACTTGAATTTTCAGTGGGAATTTATGCTCCCGCTTTTCCAGCATGAAATAAAAGACTATGCAAAAGCCACAAAAGATATCATGCTGGATTATTTCGGCTTTGAAATCGTCTTTTTCTTTTATCCGCTTATCGCGCCCAAGAAAAAAGCACTACTGTATGCATCTCTGGGCCACTGGTTTACTACATTGGTTTATTTTTTGATTATCGTCGGGGCAACGGGAATGTATGGAAGCGATATGTTGAAGCATCAATCCTATCCTACGATGGATATGTTCCGTTTGGTGCAGCTTCCGTTTATTGAACGTGTCGAAATCATCGGACTGAGTACATGGAGTATGCTGATTCTTCTTTCGGTTACCGGTTTTATTCTTATCTGCGGACAAAGCATCCAGCATATCCGAAAAGGGTCATTCTTAAGCAAGCCGGGCACGCTGACGCTACTGATTTTCCTGACGCTGCTCTTTATACCGGATCGTTTTCTCGATATTGACCAGGTTCTGTTATATCTGGGCGTCATCTGGGTGTATGTGCTGGGTGTCTATACGGCGGCATTCGTCGTCCTGTCTTACTTTAGGAAAGGAACGAAGAAGACATGAAACTTGTGATTCGGACGCTTATACTGCTAGGGTGTGTCCTGCTTGGCGCTTGTACTGCGGTTGACCGAAGAGTGCTTGATGATTTGGGTCTGGTTTTAATGGCGGGGTATGATCGAATCGGCTCTGATAAATTACAAATTACGGTTACGCTCCCGGGCATGATTCCGGAAGGGAGGTTTTCGCCCCAACTGCTGACCGTTGTTGCACGCAGCGAAAAAAACGCACGAAAACAATTAAGCTATCTTTCCGGAAAAAGAGTCGAAGCGGGACAGCTTAAAGTCATTTTATTCGGGGAGAAGACCGCCCGCCGTGGAATAAAGGACATTGTTGATCCTCTCTACCGTGATCCGAGCATTGGTTCGATGATGTTTGTGGGTGTGGTAAAAGGAAAGGCAGCCGATGCGCTGAAAGCCGATGTGAGAGACAAACAGGGGGCAGGCCTGTATACTTACAATGTGTTGCATCAGGAGGAAAGGGTGCAGGGAACGACGAGGTTCCGCTTAAGCAGCGTTATTCGTGATTTGAAAACACCGGGGCGTGCTGTGGCGGTGCCTTACATGATTGTAGAAAAGCAGGGGATAAAATTAAGCGGATTGGCCCTGTTCAGCGATTCGAAAATGTCAGGAAGGCTGCCTGCGGAGCTTGTGCCTTCATACATGATGCTTGACGGCGTAAACTACCGGGATCATTTAAACATGGTGCTGGACAAAAAAACAAAAATTACCTTGTCGTTCGTGAAAAACTCACGCATAAGAAGCGTTTCTTACAATCCGCAGACCAAAAAGCTCACGCTGCATATTAAAGCGAAAGTCAAAGGGCAGGTATTGGAATATGAAGGAGTTCAGGTGAAAACAAGGAAGCAGCTACGGAACCTGGAGGAAAAAGTGGCCCGCCATCTGGAGCAACAGGGAGAGGAAACCATGCGTATTCTGCAAAAGGCAAATTCGGATGCTCTGGGACTGGGCAACTATGTGCAAGCGAAAAACGTGTATTCCAGCTATAGCCCGAAGTGGTGGCAGGCACAATATCCGCATATCAAAGTAAACGTCGAGATGGAAGTTAAACTGACCCGCCTGGGGCTTCTTCGATAATAATACTTTTCCTCCATTGTAATCGAGGAAAAACTCGCGAGGCGTGTGCCGACCGTTGCTTTTTCCGTGTGGAGCGTGTGGCCTGGAGGGAGGGAAAGACCGGCAATTGTCTC
>NZ_DFMZ01000078.1:50333-54961 GCF_002375825.1 Aneurinibacillus sp. UBA3580 | reverse complement strand
TTCAAGCCGGATCTCAAAGAAATCCTCTTCTCTATAAGATTCTTTTCTTTTAGCTTGTAGGTAATCGGAGATGTATTTATCTAGCATTCTTTCGATATGCTCATATGGAGGTAGGTTATTCCCGTATAAAACTGCTATTTTTATATCCATGTATTTGATCACTCCTTACACATCATTTTATTCCATTCCTTACATGGAAAGGAATAGAGAATGTAGTGGTATGAGAGAAACTTCAAGACAAAGGGAGGAATGTACAATGCCGGCTCCTGTGAAATACGATTGGACAGCAGCGGAAGCCGCGTTCGTGTATGCGCCAGACGATGGCAGCCGCGTCACACTGAAAAAGATAAGTGAACAGTTTAACATTCCCTATCAGACGGTGCTCCGGTATGCGGCCGCGCAGAACTGGACGGAGAAGCGATTGAACTATATTCGACCGCAGCGGAGTTGCAAACGGTCCGGAATCCATATGTGATCGAAGCCATGCGTCGGCAGTTGAAATGCTACAAAACTTGATAAAACTTTACTTTTGAAATGCTACAGATGTTGAGGAATGTTAAGGTTGCAGAAAAAAATCGATGCAAGTAGATACTAAGCTTTTCATCGAAAATGCCGGACGAGAAAAAGTGCAACCTTCAACCGTACGGATGCAACCTGGATGCAGAAGAGTTGCATGAAATACACAGGTATGACGAAGAAAGAGGCACTAATCGTTATGCTACAAAACCAGGAAAAACTAGGATGATTACAAAGAGAAATTAAGCATCGTATAACTTACCGGGGAAAATATATTTTCTAAGTTTGATACAAAAAAGCTGTGCGGGCATATGAGCAAGGTAATAAAAAGTAAAGGTAATCAGCAAAGCTGAAGTCACATTCTTGTGTCTTAGGGCAGAGGGTGTGGCTTTTTGTCTTTTTAAAAGATGATTATAACTTTTTTCAACTGTAAATAAGAAAATTGTCTATATTTGTATTTTTTTAGAGGAAATAAGACCTGGTAAATAGAAAGTATAACCATTCATTAAAAAAGAATTTATGAGAACAGGAGGGGAGAGTTTGCATAAAGCTGTAATTTCTTGTGTATTGCTGTCACCTATGTTACTTCGGGGAGTTGAGCAAACACCGGAACTTCGCGAAGCCTCCGTTAAGGGATCGCTTCGATTCTGGTTTCGTGCGCTTCATGCGGATATCGAAAGCATCAGCCAATTGAAGGACAAAGAAGGGCAGTGGTTCGGGGAAAACGGAAAGACCAAATCGCCCGTTACTTTGCGGATACAAAAACAAAACATAGAGTGTGGCGAATACAACCCGCGTCCACATCGAAAAGAAAGCAGAGGAAGGATCAAAGGATTTGCGGAACGTGGAACCTTTCAGCTTGCTCTGGTAAGCAGGGAGGATCTTGCCCGTTACGAATCCATGATGAAAATTGCGCTGTTGCTTGGCGGATTGGGGGCACGGAGTCGGCGCGGATTCGGGAGTGTAGCATACCCGGATATGCCTACGACGCTTACAGAGATAGCGGCACTACTGAATCAGGTACATAACCATTTTCAGGTAGCTGGTAACAAAATCATCCCGATACGAAAAACCGGTCTGCCGTTCCCGTATATCGAATCCATTGAAATCGGAATGGAGTATACAAGTGCAACTCATCTGCTAGAACAAATAGGCAAAGCCTCCAGCAAACACAATAGTCCCTATACCGGCTTTACCAGCGATTTTGCAAAAAAATGGGAATTAAAAAACAAACGCATGGGTTCACCGGTGTATGTTTCAATGATTTCCGCTGGCGGCAAAGTACGCCCGGTTGTCACCACGCTTCATACGGCATTTGAAAAGGATGTAGCAGAGGTGATACGTTCCCATAACGAGCAAAACTTGTCTCGAAAGTTTACTGACATGATCCTAACAGGAAAGGGGGAATGAAAAGTTGAAAGGACTATTTTTGCTTACGGTAAGCCCGGTACAACCATTCGTTATCCAATCCCGTAAAACACAGGACATGTACGCTGGAAGCTATCTTCTTTCCCATTTAACCAAAACAGGAATTTCTGCGTTGAAAAACCTGCAGGCATCCGCAGAGATCGTATTCCCGAATGAAACCATTGAGTCCATGCCGAACCGTTTCCTTGCCATTGTAGAAGGAGAAAAAGAAAAGTTTAGACGGCTTGGCGAGCAGGTAAAAGAAGCGATCATTCAAGAATGGCACAACATAGCCGAACACCTGATGAAAAAGATGGAGAAAGAAGGCGTGAAACGTCCAAAAAATTTTGGCCGGCAGATTGGTTATTACCTTGATATAAGCTGGATTGTGCATCCGATGAACGGAAGCTATGAAGAAGAATACCCGAAAGTGGAACGGCACCTGGGAGAAGTAAAAGGCGTTCGCCCGTTTTTCCAGCTTGAAGAACAGGGGAGAAAATGCATCTTAACCGGTGAGCATGATGCCCTCTTTTACCGGGGAGTCAAGCGCGCGTATATGGACGAAGCGGTAGAAGTACCGGTACGAGGAGAACTTGGTCTTCGCTACCTATCCGAAGGCGAAGCGATCGGTGCGGTCGGGATGATAAAGCGTTTTGCGGGCCTTTATTTTACCGACAAAGCGGTCAAAGATACGGTCGTTCCATTTGAGGCTGATTTCCCTTCTACCGCGCATATTGCCCTGCTCGATGCACTGTATCAAGTAAAAGAAGGAGAAGAAGCAAACATTGAGCCAAAGGCGGTAGATGCGGCTTTCGTATTATCTGTTCTGCGGGGCGGGGAATTTAGCGAAGAAATAACCGAAGAAGTAGAGAAAAACTCGCGGAAGGTAGTATCGCTCATCCAAGATATGGGCATTTCAACAACGCCGTATTACGCCGTTATTGTCTTTGACGGTGATAATATGGGCAAATGGCTCTCCGGGGAAAAACTTCGGGATCAAAGTCAGCTTCAGGACTTCCATACCCACATCAGTCTGCAGTTAGGTGCATTTGCGAAAAAGGCTCGGGCCATCTTAACTGGTGAACGCGGTGTAGTTGTTTATGCTGGGGGGGACGACTTTTTAGGTCTGGTTCATGTACGACACCTTTTCCCGGTAATGAAAGAACTCCGAGAAGCTTTTGAAGCCATTGATGTATCAGATTTTACGGAAGAAACGATGGCATTTTCTGCAGGTGTGGTGATTGCTCATTACAAAGAGCCGCTCTCATTGGTACTTAATAAAGCAAGAGAAATGGAGAAGTTGGCTAAAAAGAAAAACGATAAAGATTCGTTTGGCATTTGCCTGCTTAAACATTCTGGTGAACAGCTTCAAAGTGTGTTGAAATGGACGTTTGATGAACACTGGACAACCGATCTTGCTGATGCCATTGTTGATTCGTTACGCAAGCACTTTTCAGATACGTTTATTCGTGTATTCCAAACGGAAGTTATGAAATTGGCCGACCATGCGGAAGAAATTGAGACAAAAGAAATCTCAACGCTCGATGAGATGCTGAAAGCAGAATGGACACGCCTGATGTACCGGGCTTGCTCGCTGAAAAAAGACGAGAAGGCGGAAGCGGTTGAAGAATTGCAAAAGAAATTCACCCTGTTGCAGGAACTCATTCGATATTCAGCAATGGCGGATACCCACCAGTGGTCAACGTTCTTTTCATTTTTAAACATTTTACTATTCCTTGAAAGGGAGGTGAAGTCCATTGCTTAAGATTCAAGCGCTTGACCCGTTATTTTTCCGTGACGGAAAACCATTCACTATGGGAGAAGATGCTGGTGCGGAAAGTATGTTTCCACCGGTTCCTTCCGTATTTTATGGTGCGCTGCGTACGCTGTATTTTTCCGAACATCCCGAACTGTTTATGTATATAAAAGAGAACAAACTGTTTAATACGGACGCCGATTCAACGAAATATTTCCATCTGCGCGGTGCTTTTCTTGAAGAGTTCGGTGAACCTCTTTTCCCTCTGCCTTACGATTGCGTCAATCCGGATGGGGAAGAAGGGACGGCGTACCTGTTGCAGTTAGAGCCGAACGAATTGATTTCAAGCCGGACGCTCCCTATGGTTCTTCGCTCTCCGATAGAAGGGCAGGTAGAGAACATGGATGGGGCGGTGATGACGCTCGGTACCTTTCTTGAGTACCTGCATGGCCAATCTACTATGTTTGGCTATAAAGAGGTGGCAGATTCTATTGTAAAAGAATCAAAAACCGGAATCGGGTTAAACCAAGATCGGCGTTCTACAGAAGATGGCAAGCTTTATCGATTGTCGATGGTTCGAATGGAACCCAAACATGAATACCAGAAGCAGAGTTCTCCTTTGTCTTTCGTGCTGGATTACGATCGGCTTACTCTTCCTGCACAGGGTGTGATGCGGTTGGGCGGAGAAGGAAGGCTTGCTTCTTTTGAACAAGTGGAACCGTTTGTCATTCCAGCTCCTGCATTGTCCGGTAATCGGTTCAAGCTGTATTTTGCCACGCCGAGCTTTTTCCGTCGGGGCTGGCTCCCCAAATGGATTGACCCTCATACATTAACTGGTGAATACAAAGGCATTGGGTTAAAGCTGTTATCAGTGGCCGCAGGGAAGTATGTACCGATTGGTGGGTTTGACATGAATAAAAACCGACCGAAAACGATGCGGAGAGCGGGT
>NZ_DFMZ01000078.1:42179-50222 GCF_002375825.1 Aneurinibacillus sp. UBA3580 | reverse complement strand
GAGCGGTTCCCGCCGGTAGTGTTTATTACTTTGAATATGAGAATGGTTCCAGTGAAGAGGTTATTGCGCTTTTTCATAATCAAAACATTTCGGAATGGAACTATCAATATGGATTTGGACTCACATACGTAGGAGGAATTGCGGATTGAAAACAATTATTACAACAGTCGGAACCTCATTGTTTCAAAACTTTATGAAAAAGAATAAAGGGATGGAACGCACAATTAAGGTGCTTTCTGAAGCTCTTTTGCATGAGTGGGATAAAAAGTTGCGAGATATCGAGATGCTTCGTAAGCAGGTCAAAACGTTTGCGAATGGTAACCCCTCTGCTTCCGCTGAAATTGAAAGTAGTCTGCAGATTCGAAAAGAATTTGGTGAAGATATTCACATTATGCTCCTTGCAAGTGATACCGTTCTTTCTCGTTTGGCCGCAGAAATTACAGCAGAGTGTCTTGCTCCATTTATGGATGTTCAGTTTAACGAGAAAAAGGATGTTATTTCTGGACTTCAGGCATTCAACTATAAAGAATTCGTCGGACAAGGGATACCCAATCTTGTGCGAGAAGTCGACAGCCGCATTCAATCCTATCAAGATGTTTACTTCAACATCACAGGTGGTTATAAAGGTGCCATTCCTTATATGACCATTATGGCACAGGTATTTCATAAGCCAACCGTTTATCTTTTTGAAGACACAAAAAAACTGATTGTCATCCCAAAAGCACCGATTACCTTTGATTTTGAGTTATTTGAAGCTTATGGCGATGAACTAGAGCAATTAGAGGAAGGAATCGATAATTATCCAAGTGTAAAAAACAAAAACTTTGCGGCTTTTACTGCGCTGGAGGAAAATGGTTTGGTCGAACTGCTCGGTGCAGGTGCAACGTTAAGTCCCATCGGTATGATTTTATATGAACAATATCTAAATCAATTTTACTCGTTTTTCTGCCCGGACAACATTTGGAAAGACATTCAACAGCGACCGAACATTAAAGAAGTGTTGGATTCGGAATTCTACCTTCGAGAACAACGAGCGCAACGGAATAAATCAGAAGATACACATAAGACAGTTTACAAAAAGGCAGGAACAGAAGAACGTATCTACTATTTTGAAAATGACAGAAGATTATATATTTATAAAGTCTTCAGTGTCAATGAGCATGACAAGCATGAGGAGTATATCCAAAAGTATCCGCTCACAAACGAAAGTAAAGAGCGTATCATTTCACAATCAAAACGCCGTCAATGGAGGAAAAAATAATTATGTACAAACTTTCTCACCTTTTATTCTTACTTTGTGAAACTCCGCTTCACGCCGGAACCGGTTCAGATTTAGGCATCGTGGATCTTCCGATTCAGCGAGAACGCCATACCGGATTCCCGAAAATCGAAGCCTCTGGCTTAAAAGGAAGCCTTAAGCAGTCGTTCCGTGACCGAATCGGGCAAAACAGTATTACAAAGGAAAGGATTGCCCTTGTCTTTGGACAGGAAGACGATTTGAAAGCACCCGAAGCGGATGAAAGCTATATGAGTGCTCTTGGCATTACCGATGCTCGCCTCCTATTGTTCCCTGTTCGCTCGGTGAAAGGGGTATTTGCGTGGATTACCTGCCCGGCGGTTCTTAATCGTTTCCAAGCCGAGATGAAACTGGCCAAACAGCCGCTTTTGTTTGATATGCCAGAAGCCGGCACGACCACGAGTAACAGCACCCTGTTTGTCAAAGGGAATTCTGTCGTACTGGAAGAATACCGTTTTGATGATATCAAAGCAAGCGAAGCATGTGATTTTCTTGCAGAATGGCTGTCCGAGCATGTGGTAAGCGAACCGTACTGGAAAGAGAAAATGAAGAAAGACATACTTATATTATCAGATGATGATTTCCGGGATTTTGTTCAATTGTCTACGGAAGTTATTACCCGCACGAACATTGATCCCAATACCGGTACGGTGAAACCGGGAGCATTGTTTACAGAAGAATACCTGCCGATGGAGACGATCCTCTATACTCTTATCATGGCAAGCCCTGTCTTCAGTAAAAGCAAGCATGGCTTCGATAATGAACAAGACGTCATGAACTTCTTTGAAGAAGGGTTGCCGGACGTTCTGCAGATTGGTGGAAGTGCCACCATCGGAAAAGGTCTGGTTCGCACGCAACTCGTAAAGGGGGCGAAATAACCCATGAGTCGAACGATTTTAAAAGGCATTGAACAGGGACGCGCGGACTATGCGTTCCAGTGTGCGAAAGAAGGGTACACCATCAAAAAAGGAGCCACCCTTGATGGTGTGAAATACAGCGATACGATGTACAAATCCTATGTCAAAAAAATCCCAAGCCTGATTAAAACGAATGGGCTTGGAGCGACTCTGGCATTTGTATTCTCGAAAGCAGCCTCCAATAAACAGGTACAAAAAAAGGGGAAAAACGCATACGATTTGCTGTATAAACAGATCCATGCATGGCTGGTGGAAACGAATCCTGAACTGTTTTCTAAAAACGGAAATTTGGTGGAAGAAATCGTACTGATCAATTCATCTGAGTACCGTACGGTCACCATGGAAGTACTGGCGCTGTTGACATGGGTGCGCCGGTTTGCGGAAGGATTGGATAAAACGGAGGAAGACATGGAATGAAAGAGAAAGGAATGATCCGTGTAACCAAAACTAAAAAAGGTCACTTCGATGCCAAACTCGATATTGGCGGAAAAATCCTTCCTGCTCCTTTTTTAAAACAAACGGATGATAGCTTGAATGGAAAAGAATGCGAGATTGTACGGGAAAAAGGACAGGTCAAAGAGCTGTGGATAGATGGAACAATGCGATATGGACAGCGGAAACAGCAAGAGAAAACATATTCTTTGCCTGACAGTCTGAGCATCAAAGATACTTTTTTGCCTAAAGATACACGTGAGTTGGACATACAGGATATTGATAACTTCGGTCTTAAACTTAATAAAGCGGCTCGCTATGAAAAGGGGTGGCGCAGGGAACAGGCTGACTATAAGTTCGTTTTTCATAAACCCAAGAAAGACACAAAAAAAGAAAACATACCCGGTTTTATGATTCGTGCTGATTTTAGAAACCTTCCTATTGAAATGCTTGCTCAGCGCAATCGGGACGCGGTGGAGAAGAGTCTTTCTTACGTAGAAACGATTTCCCTTCACTTCCCGGGCAAACTCGCCATTGGTCTTGGCCAGCATTCGGTTTATGAAACTTCCTTAACGCTTCACCCGGTGTATGGCATGCCGTACCTGCCCGGTTCAAGTCTCAAAGGGGTTGCGGCGAACTATGTCATTGCCGAATACTTTGGTGGAGAAGAGAAGACGGCATATGAAGATGATGGCTTTGTCCTCCTGTTTGGCAATCAGAAACACAAAGGAAGCGTTTCTTTCTTTGACGCTCTGCCAACAGCCCATCCGAACGTAGAGGTTGATATGCTGACACCTCATTATGGAGCGTATTATGGGAAGGGGAGAGCGCCGGGCGATTACGGCAAGCCTGTTCCGGTTCCGTTTCTCGTAGTGAAGAACACGCCATTTCAGGTCATGATAGGAACAAAAGAAAACTCTATTATTCCTGATGGAAAATGGAAAGGGAAAAAGGTGCTGGACGTAGCGAGAGAAGAATTGGTTCGAGCGTTGATGGAAACCGGTATTGGAGCGAAAACGGCCATTGGATACGGAGCGGGGGAGATCGAGTGAAAACGTGTCGTCGATCGGGAATGTTGTTTTCACGAAATAGGAAGTGAATTTACGTTCACTCTTACAGGCACAAGGAATGGCCGTTTTCATAACTACGAAACGATCGACGACAATGAAAAATGAGAAATAACAAGGATTGAAAAGGAAATGATGACATTAAGGGATAGGAGCTAAATAATAAAAAACCCATGATCATAAGGAAAAAATGGGTTTTGAAAGTATGTATGTGGAATAGAAACATAAATACCTTGCGCATCTTCATCAGCCAATTTCGTTTTGAAAGTATGTATGTGGAATAGAAACCAGCCAAGGAAGGTTTGCTTGGGAACTGCTTGACGTACGTTTTGAAAGTATGTATGTGGAATAGAAACACTATTCGGCTCTCCGCAAAATGTGGTGGAATGGCGTTTTGAAAGTATGTATGTGGAATAGAAACGCGTTTCCTCTTCGCCCGCCCCGGCTTTACGCTTAAGTTTTGAAAGTATGTATGTGGAATAGAAACTGGAAGATTGTGCTCGGATTTAGCATCCGCGCTTTTCCAGTTTTGAAAGTATGTATGTGGAATAGAAACTTGTACATCGATCATATGTTTCTATAATCTCTGCCAATCGTTTTGAAAGTATGTATGTGGAATAGAAACGCCTGGACGGAATGCGAGTGCGTGAAGGCTAAGAAGCTGTTTTGAAAGTATGTATGTGGAATAGAAACCCAGTGGGTTTTCCTTTAGGGCGGCGCGCGATTTGTAGTTTTGAAAGTATGTATGTGGAATAGAAACTTTGTCAATAAAGACATAAGGCTCTTGTACGCTAAAGTTTTGAAAGTATGTATGTGGAATAGAAACATGAACGGATGAGTCGTGGCCGGCGAGAGAAAGCACGGTTTTGAAAGTATGTATGTGGAATAGAAACCATACGCTCTAGCTGAAGCAATGTGTCACGCTCCAAAGTTTTGAAAGTATGTATGTGGAATAGAAACTCATACTTTGACAGGTTGTGCGCTGAAATGATAGAAGTTTTGAAAGTATGTATGTGGAATAGAAACCCCATAGGGAGTGATAGCCAGAGTTAATCTGGCTATGTTTTGAAAGTATGTATGTGGAATAGAAACTTGCGCAGGCAATCACGGCGGCGATGATTGGGGCGGAGTTTTGAAAGTATGTATGTGGAATAGAAACTCATTCAACACCGGGAACTGGGCGAGAAGTTTGGATAGTTTTGAAAGTATGTATGTGGAATAGAAACTCGGTACCTGGCCGATGTGAAGCGTTTGACACCGGTGTTTTGAAAGTATGTATGTGGAATAGAAACGTTACTTTGCAAACTTAGATACAGGGGAAATATTGTAGTTTTGAAAGTATGTATGTGGAATAGAAACTCATAGCTAAGGTTGTCTAAAACAAAACACACATCCCCGTTTTGAAAGTATGTATGTGGAATAGAAACTTCGTTCGCTACATGGTGAAAAGAAGCCTGGCGAAAAAGGTTTTGAAAGTATGTATGTGGAATAGAAACTTGATATGGTTGGGACGCTTTCGTTGTCTATTTCCACAGTTTTGAAAGTATGTATGTGGAATAGAAACTTCCCTCCTTCGGGACTCTTGCCTGCCGCTGTATTTTGTTTTGAAAGTATGTATGTGGAATAGAAACACCATCCAAGTCAAAAAGTCAATCCACAATAAGTCCGTTTTGAAAGTATGTATGTGGAATAGAAACATCCATGAATACGCTCATTCGATTCTACATCGTAAAGAGTTTTGAAAGTATGTATGTGGAATAGAAACTTTGATTATAAAGTGTGTTATATCTCTGTAGCATTGACGAGTTTTGAAAGTATGTATGTGGAATAGAAACATCTGCTTGAACAGGAAGAACAAGTTGTCTTATTCACGTTTTGAAAGTATGTATGTGGAATAGAAACAACATTTTGTTCTTGCGCTCAACAAGAACATATCCGTGTTTTGAAAGTATGTATGTGGAATAGAAACCTATTAAACGCAATCGTTTTAATGTCGGGGCAATAGTTTTGAAAGTATGTATGTGGAATAGAAACTCGCATGGGAGCCGCAAGGCGACGAACAAAAACAACGTTTTGAAAGTATGTATGTGGAATAGAAACTCACGCATGATGAGTGGATGCGCTATATTGACCCCCGTTTTGAAAGTATGTATGTGGAATAGAAACCCGGTAGCGCCGATGAACACTCCTTGATTGGTACGGAGTTTTGAAAGTATGTATGTGGAATAGAAACACAAAACAATTGAATACGTCTGACCAAACATTGGAGGAGTTTTGAAAGTATGTATGTGGAATAGAAACTCATGTGATTGTCACCTCAATAAGGGCTACACTTGTTGTTTTGAAAGTATGTATGTGGAATAGAAACATCTGCTTGAACAGGAAGAACAAGTTGTCTTATTCACGTTTTGAAAGTATGTATGTGGAATAGAAACATTGATTGGCTTGTTGCATTTTCTGTCGGAAATATGCGTTTTGAAAGTATGTATGTGGAATAGAAACAAATGACAAATGACTTGATTGTATACATCCTCAAAGTGTTTTGAAAGTATGTATGTGGAATAGAAACATTCCGAGTCCCAGGCCTAAGAACGGACTGAAAAGTAAGTTTTGAAAGTATGTATGTGGAATAGAAACAATGTCGCTATACCGCTGTCTCCAATACTTTTGGTACAGTTTTGAAAGTATGTATGTGGAATAGAAACTTGACGTGGTTGGTACACTTTCTTCGTCTACTTCCGTTTTGAAAGTATGTATGTGGAATAGAAACCCGATATCCTCGTTAAACACATCGTCTGGAGCGCAGTTTTGAAAGTATGTATGTGGAATAGAAACGTTGATAAGGTTTGTAGAGTGAATGGTGTTCGATTGGTTTTGAAAGTATGTATGTGGAATAGAAACTACCAATATGCAAGCTACTGGCGATGGTATTGTTGTCGTTTTGAAAGTATGTATGTGGAATAGAAACCCCGGTCATCAACAATCGTTTCAAACAATTGCCGGGGTTTTGAAAGTATGTATGTGGAATAGAAACCAAGAGTCTATTTGATAAAAAAAACACCGCTACCTGGTTTTGAAAGTATGTATGTGGAATAGAAACTAATTCCTCCTTCTGCGTACTATGCTCGCCAGCTATTGTTTTGAAAGTATGTATGTGGAATAGAAACATACGTGTAGGTCGTAGACGTAATACAGTCAGTAAAAAGTTTTGAAAGTATGTATGTGGAATAGAAACGACAGATGGTGTATTCTGATCCATTCCAACTGTGGGTTTTGAAAGTATGTATGTGAAGTTGCACATTATTTCAGCCGTCATTTTTCATATTATTTTTCTGATAACATTTGCGCATTTGCACAGTCGCCTGGCTTGTTCAGGGGTAGGAAGAGTATCCTTTCCCTTGATGCTCCTCAAGGGTGTGTTGCCCATGGTAATAAACCTTTGATCAGCCAAGCGAAAATATGCCCTGTTTCTAAGCTGAACAAGGGCATGCTTTACTTCCTGTGTGGTCAATGTTTGCATCCAAGGATTTGCAAAATGAGACGGATTACACCATGGCAGTTTGTAAAAAAGTACCTTGTTTTAGAACCCACTAATGTGCAAAATCATAACCCAAACAATGTCGTGTTTGCAAAAGAATAAAATGTAACGGGATAACAATCCAGAAGAATTCAATAAAATTAAGGGTTTCGGCATCTGCTGAAACCCTTTAAAACGTGGAATGTGGAATTCCTAAACCGTGCGTCGGAGGTTCGAGTCCTCTCGGGGCCGCCATACATAAAGTCAGGAATGACGCTGATTTGCGCGATTTTATGCACCCGCGTCTTTTTGTGTTTTTGGGCAAAGTGATTACAGATTCTTAACCTTTATTGTGCTAAAGAGTATTTTTCTGACCTGAAGATGCGCCGGTCTGTACGGTGCCGTCTGCTTCGTCCTGCTGTAACTGTGGTCATAAGTCCCCATTCCTCTTTGAGCTTGTTAATAAACTTCATCATTTCGCCGTTGTCTTTCGTAATATCCGGGTGGAACGTTTTAGACAACGCATGATAAATCAGCTTTAGCTTCTCTTTTTCATCTTCAGTGTAGTTACTTTGCTGGTTTGTGTAGTAACTACCTGAATAATTGTAG
Organism: Aneurinibacillus sp. UBA3580; assembly: GCF_002375825.1. Lineage (NCBI taxonomy): Bacteria > Bacillati > Bacillota > Bacilli > Caryophanales > Paenibacillaceae > Aneurinibacillus > Aneurinibacillus sp. UBA3580. The sequence continues at coordinate 42,383 of NZ_DFMZ01000078.1, read as the reverse complement.
TTACCTTGTGAATAACTGTGGTAACTACTTTGTTTCCTGGATTCTTGTTGCCATTTGTACTGTTGCTCAAGGTTTCTAAGATATTCTTCAAAATGGAAACTTATTCCATGATTTTTCTGCCGTAACCCTGACATGAAAATGCGGAGAAGGGCGGCTGACTTTTGCGGCATGAAGGAAAAGAGAGAAGGGAACGAGGAGAGGATT
>NZ_DFMZ01000078.1:21414-42049 GCF_002375825.1 Aneurinibacillus sp. UBA3580 | reverse complement strand
GCGAACGCCTTTTTCTTCCCCGGATCTCCTTTCCTCTTTCCCTCTCCTTCTTTCTTCACGCTCTTCACAGAAAAAAAGGGTTCGTTTGTTTGAATGTCAATGTACCGACATTTTGGCTTTCGGTTTCTCGGCTTTAATCATAGGCTCAAGCATAGTTCCGCTCTCTAAAAAGCGGGTATGCCAGGAAAATGCTTTTTCTATGACATGCGGTGTATAGCCGCCGCGCTGTAGCGCTTCATGAAAGTAATCATACAATTGGTTCCGATAAGAAGGATGGGCACAGTTTTTCATGATTTCTTCCGCACGTTCTCTTGGGCTGAGTCCCCTGAGGTCAGCAACGCCTTGCTCTGTAATAATAACCATAGTATCGTGTGCGGTATGGTCGATATGCGAGGCAAACGGCACGATGCTTGAAATACAGCCGTTTTTTGCGGTGGATTTTGTAACAAAAATGCTAATGCGCGCATTGCGCGTGAAATCTCCGGATCCACCAATGCCGTTCATCATCTTGCTGCCCATTACATGTGTAGAATTGACGTTGCCGTAAATATCGACTTCAAGCGCGGTATTTATTGTAATTAATCCAAGACGGCGAATGATTTCCGGATTGTTGGACATATCTTGGGGTCGCAAAACGATTTTTTCACGGTATTTCTCGAAATTCTGCAGGACTCTATTCATTTTTGCTTCCGATAAAGTCAGCGCGCCTCCGGAAGCGAAACGAACCTTACCTTCATCAATTAAATCAAATACGGAATCCTGGAGTACTTCGGAATATAACTGCAAATCACTAAATTCAGAACGTAAGAAGCCGTAGAAGACTGCATTGGCGACAGAGCCGACCCCGGACTGAAGCGGGGGGAGTTTCTTAGACAGGCGGCCCGCTTTGACTTCTTCTTGTAAAAAGTTCAATAGATGATCGGCAATGATAATTGTTTCTTTGTCAGGCTCTATAAGTTTTTTGGGTGTATCGGGCACGTTTGTCACGACAATGCCCTTGATACGGTCGAATTCAACAGGGATACCGGTACATCCGATGCGTTGATCGACAGATGTAAGAGGAATTGCCTGACGCCTACCAAAAGCAGGAATGTCGTAAATGTCATGTACGCCTTCTAGAGAAAGCGGCTGAGCGAGGTTTAATTCCACGATAACTTCTTTTGCATTTTTAATATAATTATGGGTGTTTCCGCAGGACGTAGTAGGAATGATGTTTCCGTCCTCCGTAATGGCAAGCGCTTCTACCACTGCAATGTCCACCTGCGGAATAGCATGTGTGTTTAGTGCATCACCTGTTTCTGACAGATGCTGGTCGATATAACGTATGTGTCCTTGATTGATTTCCTTGCGAAGAGTATCGTTAGACTGAAATGGAAGGCGAAGGTTCATGTATTCGGCCAGTACAGAATCGATATGAGGAGAAACGGAAGCGCCTGTATATACGTTAATTTTGAACGGCTTTCCTTCTTTATGCGCACGTTCGGCGATCGCAATAGGGAGTCGTTTAGGATCTCCTGAAGAAGTAAATCCACTGAATCCGATCGTCATGCCGTTTTGAATCCAGCTGGCAGCCTCTTTACTGGTAACAATTTTATTGAATAGCGCTTTATGTCGTAAACGGTTTGATAGCATTTTATTCACCTCATTCTGTTATATAATTATAATGGCATTTCGTTTTTCTGTATTAATACAATAACAGAATAAAGGAAGGATTGAGTGTTTTTTTCGATAAAACAGAAGTACTGAACATAAAGTAGATTTTTTAAGGAGGATCGTACATCTGCCGAGCTAAATCCCAAATGTCATCCCCATTATATGGGGACGGTATTTGGGATAATTTAGTGACAAACGTAACCAAAAATAAAATAACAAAAAGTGTTAAACCCTGAATTAAATGGATTTAATGCAATAGTACAGAACGTCATAAATGAAGCAAAAATAGATACAATAAAGAGCCAATCCACACTATTGTATCCAAAGTTTGAATAGCTCCTCTGTAATCCCTAAGTTATACATGTAATAGAATCCAAATGCTGTACTGATTACACCGGTAATTTGTGTAAGGGCTTTGTTAATCTTTATTTTTTTGGCACTAATTACAAACGGAATCCCGATCACTGTAGTAAATAGAAGCATACCGACAACAGTTCCAACGCCAAATACAAGAATATAAACAGCACCTTCCCAAACACTCTTAACCGTTGACATTGTTAACAGAGTCATTGCTGCACTTCCTGCTAGTCCATGTACTAAACCAACTAGCATTGATTTCATATAAAAAACATCTTTATGCTGGTGTTTATGCTCATGTTCGCTATCATATTTGTGAGAATGGAAATGATTATGTAATTCTCCATCATGCTCATGTTCATGAGTATGGATATTTTTAAAAGAAAGTATACTGGTGATCCCGAGATAAACCAGCATAATTCCAACCAAAAATTCTAAAGACATGGACCATTTCTCTGGTATTTCACCATTCATCAGAATAAGAACAAGACCAACAATAAACAATGTTGCAGTATGACCAATTCCCCAAAATACTCCCGCAAGAGATGAGCGCCATAATTTTTTACTCCCACTGGCAATAGTTGACACAGCAATTACATGATCGGGCTCAATCGCATGTTTAATTCCGAGAATAAATCCAAATGCTAGAGTTGATAACAAACTGATTTCCATGATTACACACCCCTAAATTAAATTTGTTTCATCATGCGCTCCTCATTATTATTTTGTTCCTCAACATACAGCTAACATACGCAAGCAAATACGATGCCAAACCGTATAGTATAAAAAAATCGGGATAATTGGAAACAACGTGTTTCTGAAGACAGCATAAAGTTTTCGGTTAATTGGAAACTTCATGGTTCTAATAGATTTCAATACGAATGATATTTAAATTAAGAACAGCTTGGAACCATAATGTTTCTATCTAAACGGAAACCATTTGCTGCTTTATGGAAATCATATGTTTCCATTGTGTTTGATTTTTCTGCAATCTACCATTTGGCGCGTTTTTTGCATAGAGAAGAATAATGATGTAGATATAATTTGCTACATTTGCTTGATAGGAAAATGTAGAGAAGGGAGTGAAAGCGATTGCGTTTAATTAATACGACTGCAATCATTATTAACGATAAGTGTACCGGGTGTAGGATTTGTTCCTTTGTCTGTCCGACATTAGCCATCACAATGGAGCCTGTTCCAGGTACGAAAAACAGAAAGCTGGCGGTGGTTGAGGAGGAATCGTGTACGGGTTGTACGGCCTGTGAACAGCGTTGTCCTTTTGATGCCATTCAAATGGAGAAGTTAACGGAACCCCGTTTTATCGGTGTGGATATCCAGCAATCGGATACCGAGCAGGTCCATCAACTATGTTATGATTCCCATTTGCATCCGGAGCAAGTCGTTTGCTATTGCACAGGTACCCGCGCGGAAGAAGTGGCGGCCGCGATCCTACAGGGAGCGGATACGCCGGACAAGATCTCCATGGCCACCGGATTGCGGACCGGCTGTACGGTAGAATGCCTTCAACCGGCCATGCGATTGCTAAAGACAGCGGGTGTGGAGCTGGAGTCGCCGAAAGGGCGGTATCAGTGGTATGGTCCAACCCCGACCATTTGGGATATTCCAGACCATGTCAAGGAGAAATATGCACAACGTGGTTTTTACTTTGACGCGGATATTGAATTTTTTGAGAAGATTCGCAAAGCTCCGTTGTCGAGCGAACAGAATTATACCGAAAGGGAGGAAGAATAATGCATCACCCACCGATTCAACCCCTTGCTCCCCGTCCTTCACGGTACGGGATTGATCCAAGTCTTGTAAAAAAGCGTTTTGCTGATTTGCCGGGTATGACATCTCTGTCGATCAAGGAACTGTTTCCTGACACGCCGGAGGTCATTTATCCTGGACCGGAAGGGATCCAAGCGGTTCGGCAAGCGGCGGAAGCGGCGCTGGAGAACGTGGATCTTTCGATGATTGAGCCGCATCACACAGTGAATGTGCTGGCCTCCCATCATGGGTTTACATTGCTTGGCGGAGAGCCTTATGCCGAATTGCTGCGCACGGTCTATGACGTAGTCAAGCAGCGCACCGGCGCGAAAGAAGTGCGTTTGCGTGCAGGGGTGGGACTTCGTTTCCGTGAGACGGAGGAGTACATCGTACGTTTTAATTTGAAAAAACATTTTGACTCTGCGAGAGGAATGGCCCCGATCGACGAAGGAATTCCGATCGAAACCGAGATCGGAACACTTTACGGTCTGAAGCGAACGTATGATGCAGACTGGATTATTCATGTGCATAACAGCGATGTCCGGGAGGTTCACTTTCATCGTCAGGTCGACCGTGCTGTGAAGCCATTTGGGATGTCTTATGCGCGGATAGAGACCCGGTCGACGTACCACCAGAATCTCGGTCCGCGGGGGGCGAATTTTACAGCCCGGGCGATTTTTGAATCCCCATTTGTACAGAGTAAATTTGTCGGTGCTGTCTTTTTAAACATGTCCCCTAGTGGTGTTCTCAGCGTGGAAGCGGACAACGATTTGTATCGTATTAACGATACCATTACCCTGGATGGACTGCGATATTACGGGAATATGTTCCAGTTGCTGGGTAAAATTGAAGATTGCATTGTCGGATTGGATTTTCCGTGTCCGGTTCCCTATGTATTTTCCGCCGGGGTCATTTACTGTAACTTTGTAGGTGCCAATGTGGATCTGTTTGACTTAGACGTCAAGCTGGCACCTTATACCTGGTATACGGAAGCTCTGTACGGAAAAGATGGAAAACCGCTGATTCCGGACATAAAACCGGTGAATCCGGCGATTAAGATGGTGGTGCATAATTACGCCTGGATCGGTTACCCGAGTGCGTTCTTCTCCCAGCAACTACCTACGATTGTTATAGGAAAAGAACAGGCAGACCTATTTGAACATGATCCGCAAAATCTGGAGTACATGAAGTACGCGATGATCGGCGAGAACCTGGAGGACGCGATGAAGTTTGCGTATCGGACAACCGGCACGGATAAGGTGATTGTGTTTGACGGTGCTGTAGGCGGAATAAATGTGAGCGAATCCCTGGCGGAGTACTTGTTGAAAGTCGCTCCTGAAGTTAGTGCAGAAGTAGATCAGATGTTAATGCCTAAGTGGTTGAAACAACGCGGGATACTGGTGAGTGCATAAGAGGAGAGGATAGTCATGATGACTCTAAAACCGGAGAATCGCCAGCAGGAACGTTTCGTCTTAGATATTCGCGACACGTTATTTTCTTCGATGGAAAACCGGCTGTTTACCGCTCAGGTGATTGCGACAGGCTGCGGTATGCTGGCCTGTGTCCAGCATGCAGCTACTTTACTGGAAGAGATTGATTGCGAACTATTGCATATCGTCGAAGACGGGACATTGGTACAACCAGGTGATGTTGTCATATCATTCCGGGGAAGAGCGAAGAACGTAGCGATCGCCGAAGATCTGGTCCTGGGAGCTATGATGGCCCCATCTGGCTATGCGACACGTGCCCATCAGATCCAATTGTTAGCAGGGACAGAATTAAAGGTGGTTTGCGGGGGATGGAAAAAGCTCCCACAGGCCAATAAGCCCGGCCTTCGAGCGGCACTGAAGGCTGCGGGAGTCGGAATGAGGATGGTAGAAGGTCCTTTCGTTTATATCGATAAAAATTATGTCCGTATGTTTGGGGGTGTAAGAAAAGCACTTGAAGCAGCTAAACAATTCCCTGACCATAAAACGGTGATTCAACTTCGCGGTGAATTGCAGCCCATTGCCCAGGAAACAAAGGAAGCTGTTTCCGGTAGAGCAAACGTCGTCATGGTTGATACGGGGAATTTGAAAGACCTCGACATTGTTTTGCAGACGTTGAACGACTTGGGGGCACGGCAGCGGACGAAGGTTGCCTTTGCCGGCGGAGTTAAAGAAGAGACTATCCTTTTGCTTCGTGAGCGACAGGTGGATATAGGGTGTGTCGGAGCAGCTATTTTGAATGCCCCTCTGCTTGATATGCGGGTCGACGTTATCGACAGCCAAATGAGCCAGGAGGGAGGTGGATGATGGAATACAGTCTTTTGAATAAAACGGAACTTCGCTTAACAGATATCTATTTGAATGACTGTGACCTGTCGCTTATCGCGGACACGGTAGCCAACGTTTTGCAGCTCCCGAGGGAAAAAGTTTTTGTAATCGATGTCCGTGATGATCATATCGCTTTGGACCTTCTTGTTCAATCGATGTCAGCGGATCAGTTTGTCGGAAAAAAAGAAAAACTGCTTCAGGCGGTAGGGACCCTTCCTGGCGTTCAGCTTGGGCCGGATGTTGATATACATTCTGAAGGTGTTCTTGGGATGATTGCCTTAAGCCCTTTGAAAGGAAAACAAGTCGTTGAGAAAACCATCCAGATGAGCGATGAGATGCAGAAACGGATTCGCCGGCGCGTAAAGGTATTTCCGACAGGTTTTGAAGTAGCGCAGGGGATGATTGAGGATACGAATACTCCTTTTCTTACGGAGCGTTTCACCGGGGCAGGGTTTAAGGTGCAGACTCATCGTCCGTTGGCAGATGACGTGGATGAAATAGCGGGTGCTTTGCGTCAGGCGATTGATTCCGGATTCGGATGGATTCTGACGACAGGTGGTGTCGGGGCGGAAGATAAGGACTGTACCGTAGAAGCCTTATTGAAGGTCTGTCCGGATGCAGCAACCCCTTATATTGTGAAATTTACTGCCGGTCATGGCAGGCATGTAAAGGAAGGAATTCGTATTGGTGTGGCCAAGGAAGGATTGAGCTATCTTATCACGCTTCCAGGGCCGAATGATGAAGTCCGGCTTTGTGCAGATATTCTGATGGCGAATATGGATTTGGAACCGGAAGCAGAGGAGCTTGCGGAACAGATTGCGGAATGCCTCAGAAACCGTTGGCTGCAGACGGTAGGAAGTCATCGTCACGCACATCATCACCATCATGGAGCCCATCATCATGGTGGGCATGGGAAAAAATCGCTTTAGTATTCGTTTATGAGAGAAAAGGGAGAGTTCTTATGAAGCCATTTATTGAACTAGCGGCAAAAGAATTATGGGAGGCGGAAAGAAACAATCAGCCGATCAGTCCTCTTACGGAAACCTATTCTGGCTTCACGGTAGAAGATGCTTATGCCGTTCAGCAACAGGTCAAGGCATGGAAGGTGGAAGCGGGTGCCCGGTTGATCGGTCGTAAGATTGGCCTCACCTCGAAAGCGATGCAAAATGCGCTGGGAGTCCCCGAACCCGATTTTGGTTCGCTGTATGACAATATGCTTCTACCGGAAGGAACCACGATCCCGTTTGAGCAGTTCCTTCAACCTAAGGTCGAAGCAGAATTGGCTTTTATTATGAAAGAAGATTTACAGGGACCGGGTGTCCATTTTCAGGATGTGATTCGAGCCACTTCTTTTATTGTACCGGCTTTTGAAATCATCGATAGCCGTGTCCGTGATTGGAAGATTAAGATTCAGGATACGATTGCCGATAATGCTTCGAGTGGAGCCCTCGTTCTGGGGAGCCGGGGCGTTTTTGTTGATGAGTTGAATTTGCGGTTAGTTGGTCTTGTATTGGAAAGTAACGGTCAAGTAGTGGATACGGCGGCAGGAGCTGCTGTACTGGGTCATCCGGCTGCGGCGGTAGCCTGGTTATGCAACAAGCTGGCTGAATTTGGAGAGGGGCTTCAGGCAGGGGATATTGTTCTTTCTGGTTCCTTCACTAAGGCATATGAAGTTAAGCCGGGAAGTGTATTTAGTGCCCATTTTGACCAAATCGGAACCGTTCAAATAGGTTTTGAATCGAAATAAGAGGATATGTTTAGGGAGGGAAACGAACATGAAACGATTAAAGACAGCTATCCTTGGGCCCGGTAACATTGGAACGGACCTCATGATGAAAGTCCTGGAAAGTAAGGAATTGGAACTGTGCATGATGGTCGGAGTCATTCCGGAATCCGACGGATTAAAAAGGGCCAAAGAGCGTGGGATTGAAACTTCCGCTGATGGAATCCAAGCTATTCTAGATAATCCGGAAATTGAACTTGTCTTTGACTGTACAGGGGCAAAATACCATCTAGAACATGCCCCGCTGCTTCGTGAAGCGGGGATTCAAGCGATCGATTTGACGCCAGCAGCTGTTGGGCCTTATGTGGTTCCATCTGTCAATATCAATGTGAACCTGGATAGCCCGAATATTAACCTCGTTACCTGTGGCGGACAGGCGACGATTCCGATTGTAGCAAAAATCAATGAAGTGGCTGACGTGGAGTACGCAGAAATTGTGGCTACGATTTCAAGTAAATCAGCAGGACCTGGAACCCGCCAAAACATTGATGAATTTACCCAAACAACCGCACGGGCCATTGCTCAGGTTGGAGGAGCAGATCGTGCGAAAGCATTGATCGTGCTTAATCCTGCCGAACCACCGATTATGATGCGTAATACGATTTATACCAGGGTAAAAAATCCGGATCAAAAGGCGATTGAACAAGCAGTAGAGGCCATCGTTAAAGAAGTGCAGACGTACGTTCCTGGTTACCGCTTGAAGGTTCCGCCCATTGTAGATGGAGATAAGGTAACAACCATGATCGAAGTGGAAGGAGCAGGAGCGTATCTTCCTAAGTATTCCGGAAACCTGGATATCATCACAGCTGCCGCCGTTGGAGTGGCTCAAAGAATTGCAGTACATAAGTCGCATAAGGAGGTCTCTGAAGTATGACTCAGAAAATAACCATTACAGATTCAACGCTTCGGGATGGAATGCATACGGTAAGCCACCAGTTTTCGCCTGCCGATATGGCTGAAATTGCGCGTGCACTGGATCAGGCCGGGATGGATCTGATTGAAATCGGCCATGGAGATGGTTTAGCTGGTTCCTCCTATCAATATGGCTTCAGCAGCGCTTCGGATACAGATTATTTAAAAGCAGTTTGTGATGTGGTGAAGCAGGCAAAGGTGACTGTCCTTCTGTTGCCGGGAATCGGTACGAAAAAGGACTTGCAGGCAGCTGCTGAAATCGGGGCGAAAGCCGTTCGTGTGGCTACCCATGTGACAGAGGCGGACATTTCTGAACAGCACATTAAAATAGCGAAAGAATTAGGATTGTTTACAGTCGGGTTCTTGATGATGGCTCATATGGAAGAACCGGAAAAAATTGTTGAGCAAGCCAGGAAAATGGAAAGCTACGGGGCAGACGTGGTTTATGTAACGGATTCTGCTGGTGCTTTATTGCCGGATGGTGTTCGGGCACGTGTTTCTGCCCTGCGTAATGCCGTGAATATTCCCATCGGATTCCATGCACACAACAACCTGGGTGTAGCCGTTGGAAATACATTAGCTGCACTTGCCGAAGGAGCTACCTTTGTTGATGGAAGTTTACGCGGAATGGGTGCTGGTGCAGGGAATGCCCAAACCGAGGTCATGGTAGCAGCCCTTAACAAGCAGGGCTACCTAACCAATTGTGACTTATCGAAGCTGATTCGTGCGGCTGAGGATATCGTAGCACCGAAGATGTCCCGTCCGCAGATTATCGACAGCGTGGCGTTGATTCTCGGCTATGCCGGTGTGTACAGCAGCTTCTTTTTACATGCTAAACGTGCTGCGGAACGCTTCGGCGTGGATGCCCTTACCATACTTGAAGAACTGGGCAAAAGACGGATCGTTGGGGGACAAGAAGATCAGATTATCGATGTCGCCTATGAATTAAGCCAAAAACAGGCTTTGGTACGCTAACACCATCTGACTAACTTTTAATATACAGACAGCCTGGTTATCGCAAAAAGCTTAAGTCAAACGGAGGTTATAAACTATGGAAACAGCACGACTAAAGTATGAACAGCTGCTTGAAAAACTTCGTGGGTTTCGTCGTGTCGTTGTTGCGTTTTCAGGTGGTGTGGACAGTACCTTTTTGCTTAAAGCAGCAGTTGAAGCCCTGGGAAGTGAACAGGTGTTAGCAATTACGGCTGATTCGGAGACTTATCCGGAGCGGGAACGCAAAGAAGCCATCGCACTTGCACGTGAGATCGGCAGTCCGCATTTGGTGATTGAGACCAGTGAACTGAACATACCCGGATACGCTGAAAACCCTATTAACCGGTGCTATTATTGCAAACAGGAGCTTTTCAGTCACTTGATCCCGATCGCCCAGGAACAAGGGTATGATCACGTGGTGTTTGGTGCGATTGCAGATGATCTTGGAGAACATCGCCCCGGACTACAGGCGGCCATAGAGAATGGAGTTCGGGCACCGCTCCAAGAAGTGGGATTGACGAAGATGGAAATTCGTGATTTATCTCGGGAATTGGGTCTAAGAACATGGGAAAAACCATCGTTTGCATGCCTTTCCTCACGCATACCTTATGGTGAGATGATCACACAGGAAAAGTTAACTATGGTAGACCGAGCAGAATCATTCTTAATGGACATCGGCTTTCGTCAGGTACGGGTACGTCAGCATGACAAAATGGCCCGCATCGAAGTTTCTCCACATGAAATAGAAAAGTTGGTCCGTTTCTCCGATATGGTTGTAGAGAAGCTGAAAGATATCGGATATACGTATGTCTGCGTGGATCTACAGGGCTATCGCTCCGGAAGTTTGAATGAAACGTTACAGGCGGTTCAAGTATAAAATGAAGGGGGAATTCCGGGGGATTAAAGAGTCTCTTATTCCCCGGACCTGTTATAAGGATAAATCTTATGAAGCGAATTGGAGGAGCTATTATTATGCCGATTGAACCGGGAACTAATGTTAGAAAAAATATGCGGGATTTTTTTCTTCATTTATCTCCTGCGAGGGCTGGAACCGGATTTGTTGCGGCTATGTTCAGCATTATGGGTCCGGCCTTAATCGTAATGAACGCGGCTAAGGAAGGAAATGTTCCCTTAGAGCAGGCGATTTCATGGCTTTTCATTATCTATGTTACAGGCGGGGTATTTACGATTATTCTATCCCTGCGGTATCGTCTGCCGATTGTAACCGCTTACACCATTCCGGGTGCAGTTCTGATAGGAAGTGCTCTAAAACATATCCCCTTTAATGAGGCGATAGGGGCATTTATGATTACTGGCGCCGTTGTAACCATTCTTGGGGTATCAGGTTTAATTAAAAAGGCCGTCGAGTTTTTGCCCCTTCCGGTTATGTTGGGAATGATTGCCGGAGTTATTCTTTCTTTTGGTCTTAACGTCATTAAATCCGTAGTGGAAGAGCCGGCTGTTGGCGGTAGCGCTTTTGCCGTGTTTTTTCTCTTCATGGCCATGAAAAAAATTTCCAAGTGGATTCCTCCTATTCTTGGGGCCATGCTGGTGGGAGGTTTCGTTGCTACATGGATGGGCAAAACAAACTGGAGTGCCCTTGGGTTTTCTCTTGCCACTCCCATTATGGTAAAGCCGGAGTTCAGTTTTCAGGCGTTTTTCGAACTTACCCTTCCATTGATCGTTTTAGTGATTGGTGTTCAGAATATTCAAGCGATCGGGGTTCTTTATGCTGTAGGTTATAAGCCTCCCGTTAATGCGATATTTACCGTGCCGGGAATTGGCACATTATTGAATTCCCTGTTTGGAGGACATCCCTGTGTTATTGCTGGCCCTAGTACAGCGATCTGTTCCAGTGATTCTGCTGGTGAAAACAAAGATTTGAGGTATATAGCTTCCGTTGTGGATGGACTATTGTGGATTTCCTTTGGACTCATGGCGGGGATGGCTATTGTAGCGGCAACCATTGTACCCAAACAGTTACTCGCAGTGCTAGGTGGACTGGCCATGTTTGGGGTGTTCCTTACAACTTTTTCACAAGCATTTTCAGGAAAATTTAGATCAGGAGCCATGGTCTCATTTCTTATTTCGGCCGCTAATGTAACTGTGTTAAAGGTTGGAGCTCCGTTCTGGGCTTTGATTGTGGGATTTATTGTCACGCTTTTGCTAGACCGTGATGATTACACTTTGATTAAGAATAGATCAGATAGGGAAGACGAGGAGCAAATCGCTGTATAACAATAATGCCCGGGTGTTTGTTAAAAAACGGTTAGATTATCCTTCAAGGTAATTTAAACATTCGAAAAACTATGTTAAGAGTAAATATTTTTTCATTGAAGGAAATGTATCCATATGTTAGATTGTTATGTACGAACGGGGCTTTTTCGAGCTTATGGCAACGCTTACTTATTACCCGACTAAAAGGCAGGATGTAATGATATGTTTCTTAATTTTTAAACTAAAACTACATAAGCAGTTTTAGAATTAATAAGTAGGTGTAAGGGTCTTTGGAGTAAAGGAGGAATCGTAATGCTCCTGTCAGAATTTGTACGAAGTCCGAAATATACTGTCGATCTCAACCTGTTACAGAGCGATTCACAGCGAGTGATCTCGGAAATGAAAGCCTTATCTTTGTTGGAAGCTCCTGTTTCAAATGAAGGGAGATGGGCAGGTATCTTTCGAGTTTTCCCGTCTGTTCAGGTTTTTCCTTCTGGATCGACGGTACAATTTACGGAATTTGGCGTCTGGATGGATGACGCTCCATACCTTTACGCGGACACAGAAATCAAAGAATGGCAGTTTTTAACGGATCACAATATTATCGGTGTGGTTAATAAAGAAGAAGAGTTTCTAGGAGTTATCTATGTTGCTGATTTGCAACGGGAGATTCATAGCATGTACAAGAAAGCTTCAGAACGCAATAGAGAAATGGATGCGATTATTGATAATGCCTATGATGGCATTTTGATTGCTGATGCTCTTGGATATGTGACACGGGTAAATCCATCATTTTGCCGGTTGACCGGTGTCAACGAACAATCCTTTGTCGGTGTACACTTGACAGAGTTAGTGAAACAAGGAATTTTTAAGGAGCCATCGGTCACCTGGCAATCGTTACAGGAGCGTAGAGAGGTGTCTGGCCTTCAAAGGTATCCCACCGGGCAGGAACATCTGGTAACCTCTGTTCCGATTTTTGACCAAGCTGGAAAAATACAGGGTGTGGTAGCTAATGTCCGGGACATGTCGGAGCTATCGCGTTTACGGGAAGAATTGGCAGAAGTTCAAGATCAAAGCCAGCTTTATAAAACCGAGTTATCAAACCTTCGTAAGCGGGTGTTTTTTGACGAAATTGTGGCCGTTTCTCCACAGATGAGAAATGTGAGGGAATTGGCTGAACGTGTTGCGAATTTTGATTCTACCGTTCTCGTATTGGGAGAATCAGGTGTTGGGAAAGAAGTGATTGCGTCTTTGATTCATAAGGCCAGTGCCCGTTCACAAGGCCCTTTTGTAAAAATTAATTGTGGGGCCCTCTCGGAGGAATTGCTTGAGTCTGAATTATTTGGATATGAATCGGGTGCGTTCACTGGGGCGAGAAAGGCTGGTAAGATCGGACTGTTTGAAGCAGCAGAAGGGGGCTGTATCTTTCTTGATGAGATTGGTGAAATGTCTCCTGCGCTTCAAGTTAAAGTGCTTCGCGTTCTCCAGGAACAAGAGTTTACCCGTGTTGGCGGTGTTGAACCGATTCAGGTCAATTGCCGTATAATTGCAGCTACACACCGGAATCTAAAGGAGCAGATTCGAAAAGGTCTTTTTCGTGAAGATTTGTATTACCGATTGTATGTGGTTCCACTCCACATTCCTCCCTTACGTGAAAGGAAGGAAGATATTCCTGCCATGTTACAGTATTTTTTAAATAAATATAACCAAAAATACGGTACACAAAAGACCATTCATCCTGTTGTAATTCAACTTCTGCAACATTATTCTTGGCCAGGCAATGTAAGGCAATTATCAAATCTGATCGAACGTATGGTTGTAACCATTCCTGAAACCGTTATTTGTGAGCACCATTTACCCGAAGACTTTTTTAACTTGGAAAACTCATCTGAGGATTCATCCCTAGATGTTTTGAAAAAAACAGGAAATAGACATATCTCAATAAAGACGAAAGTGCCCAACAAGAGCTTAAATGCGTTTAATGAGATGGAACGGGACATAATCATCCAGTCTCTTTCCCGCTTTGGATCTATAAGGAAAGTTGCACAAGCTCTTGGAGTTTCCCACACAGCTATTATAAAAAAAATGAAAAAGTACGGGATTGAGAAAAATTAGCAAATTTTATTTTTCTTTCAATCATTATTATTGCAATGAAATTAATGAAGGGTTCGGGAAATAAACACATACCTAATCCGGAAAAGTGAGGATGCAGATATGAGTCTAAAGGATATATTACGTCGTGTACGAAACGGTGAGCTATCGGTTGAGGACGCGGAAGCGGAGATCTGTGGGTTCGAGGATTTGGGATTCAGCAAAGTTGACTATGCGCGGGAAGCACGAACGGGGTATCCGGAAGTCATTTTCGGAATGGGAAAGACAGCCGAGCAGGTACAACTGATTTTTTCCAGGCTCTACGCAAAACATGGAAAGAGTATGGTCACCAGAGCAAATGAGGAAATGTATGAGCTGGTGCGACAGATTGCTCCGGATGCTGTTTATGACCCGATATCACGTATGTTAACCGTCGGAGGAGGAGAACAGCGGTTTCCGGGAACAGTAGCGGTACTTTCTGCAGGAACGGCTGATCTACCTGTAGCAGAGGAGGCAGCTAAAACGGCTGAGTGGATGGGAAATGTTGTTGATCGGATCTACGATGTGGGCGTGGCGGGCATTGATCGATTGCTCGCACAACGGGAGCGGATTCGAAAAGCTAGTGTAGTCATTGTCGTTGCCGGTATGGAAGGTGCATTGGCAAGCGTTGTTGGCGGTTTGGTTCGCCGTCCGGTAATTGCTGTTCCGACCAGTGTTGGATACGGTGCACATTTCTCAGGATTGACACCGCTGCTTTCCATGCTCACATCCTGTGCATCAGGTGTGATGGTGGTGAATATCGATAACGGTTTTGGAGCAGGGGTTTCCGCTTCGATTATCCAACAAGCGATTTTAGAAGGAGGAAAGTAAATGAGGACGCTATATTTGGATTGCGTCTCCGGTATTAGCGGTGATATGTTGCTGGCAGCGCTCGTAGACCTCGGTGCCGACCTGGAGTATGTAAAACGTGAATTGATGAAACTACCAGTTGATGAGTTTGATTTATGGGTAGAAACCGTGGATAAGCGAGGAATTGCGGCAAAAAAGCTGCATATTCGTCTGCCGCAAACTGCTGCCCATCACCATACTCACGCTCACGATCATGCACACAGTCACGATCATGATCATTCACACAGCCACGCTCACGATCATGCACACAGTCATGATCATCATCATGATGGCATCTATGAGCATTTACATGAGCATCGCAAGGCAGCCGAAATTATGGAGATGATTCGGGAAAGCGATTTGCCAGAGCGGGTAAAATCGCGCGGTTTATGCATTTTTGAAGCCATTGCTTTAGCTGAGGGCAAGATTCATGGGATTGACCCCATGGAAGTGCATTTTCATGAAGTCGGTGCGATGGATTCAATCATCGACACCATCGGGATATGTCTGGCCCTGGAGGATCTCGATGTCGATAAAATACAGGCGTCGCCGGTTCCCACTGGATACGGAAAATTGAAAATGGCTCACGGACTTTATCCTATTCCTGCACCGGCTACGGCGGAGTTGCTTAAGGGAATCCCTTTAGCGCCTTCGCATTCGCATGGTGAACTGACAACTCCCACAGGGGCGGGGATTCTTAAGGCTTTAGTGACGCGATTCGGACCGCTTGAAAACATTACTGTGGAACAGATCGGATATGGAGCCGGAACAAAAAATTTCGAGGTACCCAACGTAATCCGGGTTTTACTCGGCCAAACAAATGAACCCGGAACAGGAAAAGTTTCCGTTGGAGAAGAACTGGCCGGGGGAGAGATTCCACGCGAAGATGTAGCTGCTACAATCGTGGCCGTACTCAATGAGGAACATACATTTAAACGCGGATTTGATCTTATTTCCGGTGAAACCCCCATTGCCGATGCGCTAAAAACAATATAAATTATCCCTTAACCTATTTTTGAAAATATGGGCAAACGGCATAGACAGAGATTGATTTTTTTGAATTTTCAAGGATAATGGAAACAAAGGGATACGGTTCCATGCCGGATGCAAGGGATATCACAAATACGAAGATACTTTTGAATGGTTAAGCGTATAACAGCTAAAAATCTTCGATATCTGAAAAACCAGTTGGACGTACACAACTGGTTTTCTTATGCTCAGATAGCATCTTTACGTTTTGTTATCGTCATAAAATTCGCTCGTTTGTAAGCTTACAACACCGTCGTTCTCTAAAGGTCACGTACTTCACTTCTAATTTATAGATAATTCTAAATTTTATTTAAGAGGGTGGATTGATGGGTCAGGAGCAGCAAATTTGGAGGTATGCCTTCGCGAGTGCGATGGTGACGATTAGTACTCTCGGCTTTGGCAGGATGTCTTATGGGATTCTAATGCCCTTTATAAAGGAGAGTTTATCACTTACCTACGAACAGGCAGGGTTGTTGGGCACATCAACTTCGATCGGGTATTTGGGGATGGTGTTCTTTGTCGGTATTTTCGCTACGAAATGGGGCTCGAAGCGGCTGGTAATTCTGGGGACGTTACTTGTGGCCTGCGGGTTGCTGTATTTGTCCTGGATTACAAGTTATCTTACCTGTCTGGCAGGTATGGTGCTTATCGGTATCGGTACGGCTCTTACGTATACCCCGTTGGTTAATATTGTCGTTGGATGGTTTCCGCAGCAAAGAGGGATGATGATAGGATTTCTCGCTAGTGGAATAGGAATAGGGACGCTGATCTCAAGCTCGCTCATACCACTGTTTACCACTTGGTTTTCTATCAGCGGCTGGCGATACCTCTGGCTTTTATTCGGGCTGATTTCTTTGCTATCTGCCCTTGTTGCCCAGATAATCCTTCGAGATCCGCCAATACCTTTATGCCGAACGGCGAAGAAAGATGATTCTCTTCTTCGCGGGGTGTACTTACATAAAGGAGTATTGTTGGTAGCCATCATCTATGGATTCATTGGCTTTGCGTATTTAATTCCACAGAACTTCCTTTTTAGTTTTATTTTAGAAGCCCGTATTGATCGGTATTCAGCCGGTCAAATAATGGCCTTGGGAGGTTTTATGTCCATTTTTAGTGGGCCATTGTGGGGAACTATTTCAGACAAGATTGGGCGAAAGAAGTCCCTGCTTATCACGCTTTTCTTAGGGGCGATTGCGATGCTGATTCCCATCATATTCCCCGTACGCTTCGGGTTTTTGATCAGCCAGTTCCTCTGGGGGATTACGATTGTAGGGATGCTTTCTCTCATTCAGGCTAGCTCGACAGAGCAGATTCATCCATCTTATGCGCCCATTGCCTTAGGATATGTAACGGTATACTTTGCTGTAGGACAACTGCTTGGACCGGGGCTTGGCGGCTGGATGATCGACCATTTTGGGGGAATTCCTTCGGCATTACTGCTTTGTGATGGGCTTCTGCTCCTGGCTTTTCTGTTATCCACGCAATTAAACAAAGAAGTAGCGAAAGAACGGATGATTCTCAAGAGGGTTCATGATTCTTCAGAAAGTGAAGAATTAAAATTAAATAAATATTGACAAAAAAAGAAGAAAAATATACATTATTGATATTGATTATCATATTCATCTTGTTCATACAAAGTAAAGCAGAGGTGAAAAAAGTGAAGGTTACGAATGAAATCGTGTTGAAAAAAATCGAAGAATTGTATAAAAGCCTTTTTCAGCATGATGGATTCGGCGAATTACGGGTGGAAATGAAGATTTTAAAAAGGGGACAAAAAGAGGTTATTATTCATTGCGGCAAACAGTATCGTTATGTGGTGGACACTGCTTCGGTATCAACGATGTGAATACAATTGAAGGTCGGTTCTGTGGGTGAACTCTTCTTAAAAACTTATTTTTTAAGAAGAGTTTTTTGTTTTAAAAAGAGAGAATTACGCTTTTTGAGGAGAGGTGTATATGTTAAAAAAGAAAAACTGGCACAGGTTTGTCGGCTCGCTGTTGAGCTTTGTCTTTGTTTTTACCATGCTTTTCCCCTTAGGAACAGGGCAAGCCTTAGAGGCAGAGAGTGTCCTGGAGACAACAGCCGCTTCCGATGAAGAGAATCGTCTTGCAGATGGAGAAGAAACGACTTCCGCTGATAGTATTATCGTAGATCCGATGGAACCAGGGGAGCTTAATCCTGAAATAATCGCTTCAGAGAAAGAGAGTCCAGGTGAAATTATTGTTAAATATAAAAAAGGAAAAGAGGAGCAGGCAAAGTCTACCCTTGCTGTGATGGGAATAGAGGAAGTAGAGCAATCAGACAGCGGAATAAGTCTATATACCCTGCAACCCGGGGAAGATATGGCGCAAGTAATAGAGGAGCTGGAACAAAATCCTGCTGTTGAATATGCGGAGCCTAACCAGGAATATACGGTGTTTTCCGATATATCCGGTCAGGAGGCAATTACAGATGAGTATTTCGATCAGCAGTGGGCGCTGAAAAACATAAAGGCAGAAGAAGCCTGGGAAAAAGTGAAGGAGCTATCGGGCACTGTGAAGGTTGCTGTTATTGACACAGGCGTAGACGATAGCCATCCGGATCTAGAAGACCGTGTATTGCAGGGGAAAAACTTCGCTGAAAGAAAGTCGGATGGTACGTTATATCCGGAGAATCGCGACAGTAAGGATGATCATGGACACGGTACCCAGGTAGCCGGTATCATTAGTGCTCTCTATAACAATCAAAAAGGAATAGCAGGGGCTGCCGGATTGGCTGATGTTAAGATATATCCTGTTAAGGTTATGCATGATAAAGGAGCCGGAAGCACGTTTGATATTGCCAACGGAATTCAATATGCTGCCGACCAGGGTGTTGATATCATCAATTTGAGTTTGGGTGGAAAATATAGCCAGGCGATTGAGCAGGCAGTCAAGTATGCCCAGAACAAAGGAATACTTGTCGTCGCCGCTGCAGGAAATTCGGCTACCAATGTAGATGCTGTATACCCGGCGGCGCTGCCCGATGTGGTAACGGTAGGCGCCATCACACAGGATAAAGATAAAATCGCCGATTTTTCCAACCAGGGAAGCGCCCTTGATGTCGTAGCACCGGGAGTAGATATCATTACTACGACGATAAAAGAAAAAGGGACGCTGGGTGATGAAAGCAAAGGATACTATGCGAAAGTAAGCGGTACATCTTTTGCCGCACCTTATGCAGCAGCGGTAGCGGCGCTATATAAGCTACAGAACCCGGGAGCGGCTGCTTCGGATATCGCTTACGCAATGACGGCGGCAGCTACCGATTTAGGTACGGCCGGACGTGATAACACATACGGGTACGGTAAGCTGAATGCGGCGAAAACACTTGATCCGCTCACAGATCCCGAGCAGCGGCCCGCTATTGAAATTCTCGAACCGGCAAAAAATGGTCATGTTATGGGAGAGGTATCCATTCAAGCACGGGTTTCCGGCGAAACTATCAATACGGTACGTTTTTACCTCGACGAAGTGAATGAAGAGAAATTAATTGCGCTTGTTAATAAGCAGGGAGAACAGACGCTTTATAATACGACATGGGATACGAAAAAAATTGCCGACGGTTCACACACGGTATGGGCGGTTGCATCGAATGGAGAGACGGAAATCGGACGTACAAGCGTGCCTGTCATCGTAAATAACAGCCCGACAAACGGTCTCATGCTGAATGTGCTTGACCCTGAGGGGAACAGAGCTCCGGGAGCGAAAGTAAGCATCTATACAAAAGTGCCTGTTGCACAGGAAGGAACTCCGGTACCTTCTTCTGCCACTGCTCCCTATACGTATAAGTTATTATGGTCTGGCAGCACAGATAGTTTGGGAGTCGTACGAGTGCCGGGAACGATTGTGACGGATTTAACGACGGTATCGATCGTCGTATACGGCGGCTTTGATTATGCGGATGCAGCACAAGGAAATACGGTATTTTTATATAATCAGACAGTCGAAGGCCCCGGAGTCTTTACGATCAGGGGAGAAGAAACGGTTCCGGTTACACTTAACACGCTTGGCGAAAATCAAAAGAAGCTGGAAAATACAAAGTATTTTGCAACCCTAATCGACGATAACGGTATAACCGTTGGAACGACCACGGCTCTAAATGAAGAAGATTCCGCTATTTCAACGGTTTTCATGAATAAGGGAAAATATAATTTGTTTGCCTACAATAAAGCAGCGGAGGCTACGTACTTCTTACATGAACGGGCAAAACAAATTTCACAAGCAACTACCATCGTATTCGACGGATCAAAAGCAGGTGAAGTCGGTTTAGCGCCAGGCAATGATGAGAATAAAATTGTGAATGGTATCCTTTACATGTTTAGTGAAGGAACGGAAGAAACCATCGGGATTAATGACGAAGCCCTTGTCGGTAGGAAGCTGCGGGTTACACCGGGATCTTATGATTTTTGGGCTGATGTTGAAGTCAAAGACCCGGCAGGCGGGCAAAACTGGATTTATGTATTCGGTACCGGTGAAACCGGGGAGAGATTGGTGGAGATTCCGGCAAACGGCAAGGTTTCAATACCTGTAGGCGGAACGCTTGCTCTCACAGAATTTGCTCCGGATGTGGAAGAGTTGAAAAATCAACTGAAAAAGGCGGGGAAAGAGTA
>NZ_DFMZ01000078.1:0-21313 GCF_002375825.1 Aneurinibacillus sp. UBA3580 | reverse complement strand
GGGGAAAGAGTATGTGCCGCAGGAAGATGAGTTTACGGTCCAAAAAAGCTATGACTATTTCTTTACAAAGCATAAATTCACTGATGCATACGGCAATCTTCTTGTCGGTATGTATCGCGGTTCCCTGGAAGGCAGTGGATTGTGGAAAAAGCAGAACATGAACGGAGAAAATCCAACCGTCTCCCGACTGGATGAGCAAAGCAATAGCTGGCAGACGCAAGAATATTATTTTGGAGATATTTATCCTAACTTTAAAGTAACGCGTCAGGATGGCTTTACGATATACAATAACAAATTCCGCCAGTTTTATTATTGGGCGTTCTGGGCGGTAGTACTGCCTACCGTTATACCGGGCAAGTATGACGTTGAGTTGAAGCTTCAGTACAATCCACTGGCCGGCAAAGAGCTAACCGGTCATATGGTGAATACGGTAAAAGATGACCGAAAATACAAGACGATGAAAACCACATTAAATGGTAAACCATTCGCAGCCAATGTCACGATTTATCATTCAGTAGAAGAAGGCGGCGAAATGATATGGGAGAAGTCGTTCGCAGGTAAAGCCAATGCTACTACAGGAGAGCTTGCCATTGAAGACAACATTAAGCTATCGAGTAAAAAGAACGGAAATCTGGCAAAAATCATCTATATTCTAACAGACAAAGAGTATGGGGCCGCCAATAAAGGTGAGTATTTGTTCGCCTTCCGCCAATTCACAACGCTTGATGAACTGCAAGAGATAAAGCTGGAGAACATGCAGCGGGTTGAAATTAATGCGCAAGATCAGGACGGAAAAGCGATACAGAATCCAATTCGTCGGGACCGCGGCATTATTTTCCCGGGACAGGTTGAGGGACAGAAAGTTCCTTTCTATCAATTTACCGGCAACGACTATAAAAAAGAAGTTGCATGGTTGGAGCCCGGTACGTATCACTTTGACGGTCATTACATTGTTGGAACTGGAGAAGGAAAGAAAGTGAATTATTACCTGTTCCAAAAAGATGTGATTGTTTCCGGTAGCGAAGGAGCGGTAAACAAAGTATTGCTGGATGGTACCGATACAGCAAAAATTGTTTTTGAACCTGACACGGCGGGATATCATGATTTCAGAGGAGTCAGTCTTTTCCCGTTTAATCCATATCGTCATGAAATGAATGAACTTAACACCGTAGGTCATACTTTCTACTTAGCTGCGGATATTCCATATCATCTGGATACGAAATTAACGCTGGGAGATAAGGAGAATCCGGCGTATACATGGAATTATTTCCTGGAAGAAGCGAAAGAGCAGCCATTTGCACGCGGGACAGAAAAAATCTGGCATATCGGCAAGTTTGTACCGCAATTATCGCTCGATAAGACGACTATAAAAGGCACAGAAGCGGTAACCGGACGTTCCGGAATTGTGGACAAACATGGAAACAAGGTTGTCTACACATTCATTGATAAAGATAGCAGTTGGAGCGCCGCTGCGGGTGAGGCAGAGAAACAAGGTTCACTTGCTGTCCGCTTGCAGGCGAATGGACAGATCAAAGTCAATGAGGATGTAGAATATAGCATCAGCCATGAGGAAACGAAACCCGCTGGCCCGTCCGTAACGGAAATCTATCCATATCTTCGTGTCTACAAGAAACAGGCGGATGGAAAAGAAACAAGAATTTTTAATGAGAGCAAGCCTGCTTATTATGATGGCTTTAGCGAATCGTTAGGGAACCTTGGGCCAGGAAATTACCGGGTGGAAGTGGCATTTGCTTCCGGGCCGAATGGACCGGTGACTACCGCGCTGCAAGAGGGCACATTTACTGTGCTAGGTAGCGGTAGCGGCGGCTCGGGTAGCGGTGGATCCGGCGGCGGTGGAAGCGTACAGCCGACACCTGATCCGGCTAAAGAGGGGACGAAGTCAGTAAGCGATAACCAGATAAATCAAGCGGTGAAAAACGCGCTTGATAACAATGCATCTGTCATTCGTATCGAATCAGATAAAGCAGCGGCCGTTTCGCTGACAATCAATCAACTTAAAACAATTGAAGACACGAAAAAAGCGTTGGAGATAAAATTCAATGGTGTTACGTTTACAATTCCTTCTGCCGTACTTACCGGATTGCCGATAAAGGATGCAGCCACTATTGAATTCTCGGCTACAGCTTTAAATGAGGCAGATGCGAAAAACGTGACAGACGCAGCAGAGAATGCGGCGATGGTTAAAAAAGTCGTCGGAGCCATTTTTGAACTGCGGGTGACTGCGGTTACGAAAGCCGGTGAAGCTGTAGGTATCAAAACATTTACAGAGCAGTTACAGGTAAATCTTCCGGTTCCGAAGGAGGATCAGGCCGCCGCACTGGCCGGTCAGGTTCATGCGCACCGTTTCAATCCGGATACGAAGAGATGGGATTATATCGGAGGGACGTACAATCCTGCTACTCATACGATCAGCTTCGTCACCAGCAAGTTTAGCAGATTTGCCCTGCTGATTACCGATGAGGTTATGCAAACGTTTGAGTTAACTGATTTGAGAGGTCACTGGGCGGAACAGGATATTCAGTTTATGGTTAGTCAAGGATATGTGAGAGGCATAGGAGACGGCAAGTTTGCTCCGAACAGCCCGATTACCCGAGCCGAGTTCACGGCTCTGCTGACGCGCATCTTAGGACTTCAGGAAGATAAAGACAGCGCGATAACGTTCAAAGATCTCGGCCCTGGACATTGGGCTTACGGCTCGGTGCAAGCTGCAGCCAAAGCAGGATTCATCAGCGGTTATAAGGATGGTTGTTTCTATCCGGATCAGAAGATTACCCGTCAGGAAATTTCCGCTTTGATAACCCGTGCTCTAAAGTATAAACAAGTGGAGAATGAAATAAGTGAGCAGGAGAAGAGCGAGGTGCTTGGCAAATTCAAGGATCGAAAAGAAATTTCTCTATGGGCAGAAAAAGAGGTGGCCGCAGCAGTGAAAGCAGGTATTGCGGTAGGGCGAAAAAGCGATGAATACGCTCCGCGGGCTGATACCACCCGTGCAGAAGGCGTGGTGCTGCTGAAACGGGCTTTGGACAAAATAAATAAAACAAAATAGAGAAGGAGCTTTATTTTCCTGTGAAAATCGTGAAATAAAGAAAGAAGGGAAGGAGAGAAAAAAGATCCAGGGAAGAAAAAGGCGTTCGCCTTTTTCTCCATGGAAATCATCCTTTCTTTCCCTTCTCTCTTTTTGTTCGTACCGCAAAAGTCAGCTGTCCCTCCTATGATTTTCATGTCGGCGTTGCGGCTGAAAAGCCATGGTTGTTTTCTAGAAATATCATGGTATCTTATTCTATAATAAGCAAATTTTTGGGAAGGCAGGGGAATGGCATGAACTACGATAAATTCTTGGACCTGGCACCGTCCGATGAGCGGTGGGGACATAACGAGATTGTATGCGATAGCGGAATCAAACTGCATTATGTTCGTCAGGGGGCAGGGAAACCGGTACTTCTGCTTCACGGTTGGCCGGGATTCTGGTACGATTGGCGCCGCGTCATTCCCGCCCTGGCAGAGAAGGCGGATGTCATCGCTCCGGACTTCCGCGGATTCGGGGCATCGGATAAACCGGACCTTCCTCCGGCGGAAGGCTATACTCCTCAAGCGCTCGCCGGAGATATCCTATCGCTGATTCATCAGTTGAACTTAGAAAATGTTATGCTTGTTGCCCATGATATAGGTGCTACGGTAGCGCAGACATTGACCCGTATGATTCCCGAGAAAATAGATTCACTTGTTTTATTGAATCCTCCCTATCCGGGAATCGGCAGCCGGAGATTTGACCCGGCGGTACAGGGGCAATTCTGGTACCAGCACTTTCATAACCTTCCCTGGGCCGAGGAGTTGGTTGGCTATGACCGGAACACAGTAAAGATGTATTTGAGCCATTTCTATCATCACTGGACAGGAAAGAAAGAAGCGGTCCGTCCTGCCGAATTCGAACATATTGTGGATGTATACGCTGCACCGCAGGCGTTTAAATGGAGCATCGCGTATTACCGGGCACGTGCGGGTGCAAGGGCCAAAGAAGCGGGCGCAGCACCTGAGACAATGAAAATCGTACAACCTGTCAGCGTACTATGGGGTGAGGCGGACCCGGTCATTTTGGCCAGCTGGTCCGACCGTCTGCATGAGTATTTCAGCGACGTACGACTTCATATACTGAACGGTGTCGGACATTTCGTGCCTTTTGAGGCTCCGGATAAAGTGGTGGAAGCCATCACTTCATTGCACAGCAAATAAATACGATAATATAAGTACAAGGCTGGAATAAAGTGAAACGCTTGTTCCGGTTTTGTGCTTTTTTTCATATATTTAAAGGAAAATTTGTGCAAATTATTGAAATTAATCTTGCATTTCGTTATAGTTCAAGTAAAATATACAGTCTTTTCTCCTAAAGAAAAGGGGTACCATATGCTTACATTCAACTCCAGCAGTATTCGCGCGATCACGATACTGAATCATCTGCTAGGCAAATTGCAGTGCAGAGATTTGCTAGAACCATTGATTGATGAGGTGATTACCGAATTAAAAGAAGCTCTTCGGGAAGTATCCGAGCTAAAGTGGGCGCTCGATGTCTCAACCATAGTAGCAGTAACGGATTTGAGTGGCAAAATCGTATATGCGAACGACAAGTTCTGCGAGATTTCAGGATATAGCCGGGAAGAGTTGATTGGGCAGAATCACAGGATTGTAAACTCGGGATATCACGACAAATCTTTTTTCCGTCAGATGTGGCAGACGATCCGAGAGGGAAACATATGGAACGGAGAGATAAAAAACAGAAGAAAAAACGGTTCTTTTTATTGGGTAAATACAACCATTGTGCCGTTGATGGACGAGCAGGGCAAGCCTACGCAGTATATTTCATTCCGCAATGATATTACGAAAGGGAAAGAGGCGGAAGAGAAGCTGCGTCAAGCATTGAAAAACGATTTCATTCGCACGGTAAATGCACTGCATAATTTTGTGTTTAAGCTAAATCAAAGGGAAGACGGTTCGTTTATCTATGTGCTGTTTGAGGGGAAATTGGCCAAACAGCTTGGATTAACAACGGAGAAGACATACGGAAAAACCCCGAATCAGGTTTTTCCTCCGGAGACGGCAGAAATATTGGAAGCGAACTATCGACGCGCTTTTCAAGGTGAGAGAGTTACTTATAACTATCGATATAAAAACCGGGATTTTCAGACATCTCTTTCTCCGATTATAGAGGATGGTCGGATTATCGAGATTATTGGCTCTACAAGCGAGATTACGGAGCTAAAACGAGCGGAAGAAACAATCCGTCAGATGGCCTATCTCGATGCGTTGACCAGTCTGCCAAATCGACGGATGTTTATGGAGGATTTGGCAGAAGCGCTGTCCCAAGCAGAGGTTTCTTCGAATGAAATCGCCGTGTTATTTCTGGATCTGGACCGTTTCAAGCAGATTAATGATACCCTCGGACATACAATAGGGGACCATCTGCTGAAGGTGGTGGCGGACAGGCTGCGTACACAGAGCGGAGATGATTGCAAGATCTACAGACTCGGTGGCGACGAATTTGTCGTATTGTTGCCCCGTATCAAAGACGAAGCGGAAGCTACGTATGTGGCCGGAAGGTTATTGGATTTATTCCGCACAACATTTAAATGGGATCATTACGAATTTTTCATTACATGCAGCATTGGTATTAGCATCTATCCGTTTGCGGGAGCGGATATCGAGTCATTGATGAAGAATGCGGATACGGCGATGTATCATGCTAAGAACAGCGGACGCAACGCTTACCGTTTGTATACGCCCAAGATGAATGTGGAATATGACGAGCATCTGCGGCTTGAGGTTCATCTTCGCAGGGCGGTCGAAAAAAGAGAGCTTCAGCTGTATTATCAGCCGAGAGTAGATACAAAAAGCGGACAGATAAAAGGAATGGAAGCGCTGTTACGTTGGATTCACCCGGAGATGGGGTTCATATCCCCGGCTAAATTCATTCCCATTGCAGAAGAGACAGGACTTATTGTGACGATTGGCGAATGGGTGATTCGCGAGGCGTGCGAACAAAATCGGCGCTGGATCGATTGCGGATTCCCCCCGCTCCGTGTCAGTGTGAACGTCTCGGGACTGCAGTTCCAGCAGGCGAATTTCGTAGAATTGGTTCGTTCCATCCTGGAGGAAACCGGGCTTGACCCTTGTTATCTTGAGCTTGAGATTACTGAAAATAGCATGATTAATGATGTGGAAGATAACATTGCCACACTGATGCGCCTGCGCGAGATGGGCGTATATATTTCCATTGACGATTTCGGGACCGGGTACTCTTCGTTTAGCTACTTAAAGCGGTTTCCCATTCATGCGCTGAAAATCGACCAATCGTTTGTGCGGGACGTGGCAACGGATAAAAATAATGCCGCAATTGTAAAGGCTATTGTCCAGCTTGCGCATCATATGAATGTAAGTTTAGTTGCGGAAGGCGTAGAGGATGAGGCTACCTTCCGATTTCTTCAGGCAGAGCGGTGTGATGAAGTTCAGGGGTATTTCTTCAGTCGGCCGCTGCCGGCTGAAGAATTTGAACGGATGCTTGCCGCCGGAGAATTTATAACGACAGAGAAGCCAGGGAGCGAGTGATCCCTGGCTTCTCCTGTTAGTTATATTCCACTTCCCCGTGCTTCATGGCTACCAGTTTGCCCCGTGAAAGAGACATCATCAGAATGGCAATCATCTCATGCATGATGATCGTATGGTGGTTATTCGATTCCTGCATATAAGTACGGAGGCGTTCGCGGACTTCGGGTACGCCTGTAACCTCGATGATAATATCCACTTCTTCCCCTTTTCGCGCCAGTTCCATAAAGTCGATCGTGACCGGAATGCCTTTTTCTTTTGCCAGTACCATGCCCGGAGCGTCTTCGTGCAAATCGGCTACACCCAGTATCTCAACGAAGGGCGCTTCCGCCAGCTGACGCAGCAGTGGCGTGCCTGTCTCGCCCCCGCCAATAATAACGACGCTAATTTTTCCATCTTTCATCATGATTCTCCTCCCCGTATAGTGTTTGTATACATCCCATATTTTCAAATTATATAACCAGAGTTTGCCATTAACAATGACGCTCAATGACGCTGTTTGAAAAATTTATAACATTTTACTAGATGAGTATTCATTCATTTTCATTTCCAGCATTTTGTTTTAAAATTAACAGTATTCAAATTAAGAGGAGGGGAAGCATATGGAAGGAAAAGTGGCGATTGTGACCGGAGGATCGAGCGGTATGGGAAAGGCGATGGCCAAGAAATTCGCAGAGAAAGGTGCGAAAGTGGTCATTACCGGCCGCAATCCAGAGAATCTGGAACAGACCAAACAGGAAATCCAGCAAACAGATGGCCAGGTGCTGTGTGTACAGATGGACGTGCGTAATCCGGAAGATGCCAGGCGCATGGTGGAGGAGACGAAGCAGGCATTTGGAACCATCGATTATTTGGTTAACAATGCGGCTGGTAACTTCATTTGTCCGGCGGAGGAATTATCCACAAACGGCTGGAATGCGGTTATCAATATCGTACTGAACGGCACCTGGTACTGCTCGCAGGCGGTCGGTAAAGAGTGGATTGCGGCAGGGCGTAGTGGCAGCATACTCAATATGCTTGCGACATATGCGTGGCTGGCGGGCGAAGGTGTGATTCATTCCGCTTCCGCAAAGGCCGGGGTGCTGGCAATGACACGAACACTGGCAGTGGAGTGGGGGAAACGATATGGCATCCGGGTCAACGCGATTGCACCGGGACCGATTGACAATACCGGTGGAGCGGCCCGGCTGTGGGAGTCGGAAGAGGCGGCCCGCAGGACGCTTGACAGTGTACCGCTCGGCCGTCTCGGACAGCCGGAAGAAATCGCAAATCTTGCTTATTTCCTGCTGTCTCCGGAAGCGGAATACATAAACGGCGAATGCGTAACGATGGACGGGGGCCAGTGGCTGAATCGTCATCCGTTCTAGGCAGCCGTTATATTCGGTTGTATAGAAAAACAGACCAGCTTCACCGGAAACGGGAAGCTGTTTTTTAATTATATTAGGAGCGTCAGATAGTTTGTGGTAATCTGTTTATGAATGTAAAAAAGCAAATACAGTAAAGAGGGATAGATGGAATGTCAGGAGAAGCAAAACATATTGCGGGAATTTCACTTGGCGTAATGGCGGCTGGATTCGTCGCCACGCTGCCGTTTTCGGAATCGCTTGTGGCAAAGGTTCTGCAGGGCGGTTTTGAAGCCGGATTGGTCGGGGGACTGGCAGACTGGTTTGCTGTTACGGCGCTGTTCCGCCATCCGATGGGAATCCCGATTCCGCATACGGCGCTTCTGCCGAAGAATCGCAGGCGTATTACTGATGCGCTTGTTCACACGTTGGAAAACGACTGGCTCAACAAAGCCAGTATAGAAGAAAAAATCAAGCAGGTGCATGTTACGGAGAAAGTGCTAAACCTGCTTGAGAGTAAACTGGACACTACGCAGGTGCGCAGCGCGCTTAGGGCGGTAAGTGAGCAGGTGATCCAAAACGTCGATATTGAGCCGGTATTGCCGGTGCTTGAGCGTAAGCTGAAAGACTATATGAAGAGTGTGGATACGGCCGGCCTGCTTAATGGGTTTGTTGATAGGGCGCTTGCCGAGCAATACGAGGAGAAAGCGTTCGATTTTCTGCTCGCAAAAGTAGGCGAATGGGCAGTAAAAAGCGAGACACGCTATAAACTGGGGGGTATTGCGCTTCAGGCGCTTGACAATATCGAACTGGATGGATTCATGCAATTCGCTTTAAAGTCGTTCACAGGTATGCTAAATGAAGAGAAGCTGGGTGGGATTCTGCAGAATCTGCTGCTGCGCGGCAGTGACGATTTGCGCCGTCCCGAGAATAAAAATCGCCAGGCGTTTCTTGCCTACGTGCGCCAGGAAATTGAAGAAGCGCGCCGTCATGAAGGGCTTAGGGCGACGCTTGAGAAGTGGAAGTACAACCTGGCGGAAGAGGTGCAGCTGCGCGACCGGCTTGCAGATATCGCGAACGACCTGCGGCAGCAGGCGCTTACGTTTGTGCAGAGTGATGCCTATCTGGATGAGTTCGCTTTACCCTTCCTGCGCCGCCTAATAGTAAAACTGCGTGCAGATGAGACCATGATGGCCCGGTTTGAAGCATGGTTGCAGCGGCAAATTGCTGTTCTGGTCGAGCAAAATCATTCGAAAATCGGCAAGCTTGTCCGTGAAAACCTGGACAAGCTCGATAACGAAACGTTAATTGAAATGATGGAAGAGAAAATCGGCAAAGACATTCAGTGGATCCGGGTCAACGGCGCGCTGTGTGGATTCTTAATCGGACTTGGCTTGGTTACAATAAAAACCCTGGTACAGTAGGAGCCGGTTATTCGAGGATATGATTGAAGAAGCCGCTTTTTCGTATCTCTACCCTCCAACTCTTAGTTTCTTATCTCTCTAGTTAAAGGAGGTCAGTATCGTGCGCAGCAAAGCGTTCACCATATTCACATTAGTCGCGGCCACGATGCTGTTTGGTGAATTGAAATACCAGCCGTTTCAAAGTGAGTTTCGCATCAGCTTCGGAAGCGGCATCTTTTTTTTCTGGCTGATCTGGTTTAGGGAGATACCGATTCTCCTGGCATCGCTGCTTACGGGCAGCGCAGTTGTGCTTTTTCGTATCTGGCTTGATTTTATAGCATCAAACGGAGACTTTTTTCTGTACAAGAGCGCACTCACTCATGTACCTTCGTTTGCATTCTATTTGTTCTTCGGTCTGGTAATCTGGATGGGAAAGGCATGGCGCCACCTGAATTCTCCGCTTCGTCTGGGGCTTTTAGGGGCGGTGGCGGATTTCTCCGCGAATCTTGTTGAGCTTCTGGTGCGAAAAAGCCTTATGTATCAGGGCATTTATTTTGTTTTCGTTCCGCAGGAAGAATACCTGCTGCTGATTCTTGCGTTTGTGCGCAGCTTTTTTATCGTGGGCTTTTTCAATATTATTCAAGTGCGGCATCTCCGTGAAATCAGCAGAGAGCAGCAGCTACGCTTCGAGAAAATGCTAATGATCAGCAGCGACCTTCATGTGGAGGCGCTTTACCTGAAAAAGGTAATGGGGCATATCGAACAGGTGACAAGGAACGGATATACGTTATATCGGGAGTTAAAGGCGCGGGAGGCGGAAGGCGTGCTTCCTGAATCCGATCCGCCGCTTTCCCGCCGTGCGCTCAGCATCGCAGAGGAAGTGCATGAAATCAAAAAGGACTCTCAGCGCATTCTAAGCGGAGTGAGCAAAATCATCCAGCAGGAGCGCGTCGTACAGCAGTTGACAATTGAGGAGATTGTTCAACTGGTAGTGAACACAAACCAGAAGTACGCCCACATGCTGGAAAAGGAAATTGCATTTACAAGCAACGTACGAACATGGCTTACGACCCGTCATGTCTATTCGCTCTTATCCGTACTGAATAATCTGCTGTCCAATGCGGTCGAAGCAATTGAGCGGACAGGCTCGATTACGCTTCGCGTATATGAACATGAAGGCGCATTAGTATTTCGCGTGAGTGATACGGGGGGCGGGATTGCACCCGGGGATGAAGCGTTTATTTTTATTCCCGGATACACGACCAAATACGATGAGCAGGGCAACGCGTCTACCGGCATCGGCCTTGCGCACGCCCGGGATGTGGTGACAAACCTTGGCGGTACGCTTGAGGTGGTACAGGGAGAAGCGCCGGGGAAGACCATATTTGAAGTTCGGATTCCGATACACAGGTTATAAGGGGTGGAAGAGGTGAGATTTCGCTTTTTTATTATTGATGACGATCCGTCTTCCCGCAAAATGCTGCATAATGCCATTGAGCATGAAGATTTAGGTGATGTGGTGGGTGAAGCGGAAGACGGATTCGGCGCAGAAGCGAGCATTATTCTCAAGAAGTGCGATATTGTGCTCATTGATTTGCTGATGCCGAAGCAGGACGGAATTGAGACAATTAGCCGACTGCAGGAGATGGGATATGAGGGGAAATTCATCATGATTTCTCAGGTTGAGCACAAAGAGATGGTAGCAGAGGCGTACAGCAAGGGTGTGGAGTATTTTATCCATAAACCGATTAACCGGATCGAAGTGATTTCCGTTATCAAAAAGGTGATGGAACATATCCGTCTTGAACGATCGCTTGAAGGCATTCGCCATACGCTTTCACTGTTTGACACGCTTCCGAAAGAGCCGCCGGAGGTGCGAACCACTCCGTTTATCCGCAGCGTGCTGGCCGATTTCGGCATCCTTGGCGAATCAGGAAGTCAGGATATTATCCACTTGATTGAGTATTTACTAAAGCGGTACAGGAACGAGCGCGTAAAAGAATTTCCGGCACTCAAAGAGATATTTACCGATTATGTAACTTACAGCAGCGCTACTGATGTGCAGCGGGAGGTCAAGGCGATGGAGCAGCGAATTCGCCGTGCGGTGGCACGTGCCCTCCAGAATCTCGCGTCGCTGGGCCTTGAAGATTACATCAATCCGAAGTTTGAGATGTATGCCTCCAAATATTTCGATTTCGCAGACGTGCGCCAAAAAATGCGGGAGATTGAACAGAACGAGGAAGTATCCCGCGTGCGGCTGAACGTAAAAAAGTTTATTTTCACGCTCTATCTTGAGACGAAAGAACATACTTGAAGAACAGGGGAAGCACGACAGTGGGGAAATGGTGGGCCGGTTCGCGGAAGTTATGGTTTGGGATGGGATGCGCTTGAGCCGAAGATGAAAGAACAATAAACGTAAACCTCCGAAACCGGGGGTTTTCTTTTTTAAGAGATAAATCATATTCATCACGCAACGATGCCGAAAAACTGATATGATAAATACTGTTATCCAATTTTTCGATTTTTACATACGATGAAGAGGTAGGCGCATTGTGCCATATTAGATAAGGAGGCAATACAGGTGGCAACGAAACGGAAAATAGGTGTAATTTACGGTGGAAAATCAAGTGAACATGAAGTGTCCATTCATACGGCGCTGTCGGTTATTAATGCGGTAGACAAAGCTCGTTATGACGTGCTGCCGATTTATGTAGATGTAACAGGGGGATGGATTCAGGGGGCATGGGTAGAGAAGGAAATCACGCATGTCAATGAGCTCCGTTTTTCGCTCGATAAGCAGCAGGCGCCCGACATCTTTGCATTAAAACAGACTGTTGATGTGATATTCCCGGTCATTCATGGGCCAAACGGAGAAGATGGCACGCTGCAGGGATTCCTTGAACTCATCGATATACCGTATGTCGGCTCCGGTGTACTCGGTTCGGCGGTCGGGATGGATAAAGTAATGATGAAAGAAGTGTTCGGCAATGCAGGGTTACCGCAGGGCCGATATAAAAGTTATTTGCGCAGTGAATTGGAAACGAGAATGGCGGAAATTTGCGATGCAGTGGAAGCGGAGCTTGGTCTTCCGTGCTTTGTTAAACCAGCCAATATGGGTTCAAGCGTAGGCATCAGTAAGGCGAAGGATCGCACAGGACTCGAGGAAGCGCTGCGCTTTGCTGCGCGTTTTGATAGAAAGGTAATTGTCGAAGAGTTCATTTCCGGCCGGGAGTTGGAAATTGGCGTGCTTGGCAATGATGAGCCGGACACATCCGTTGTGGGCGAAATCGTATCGAGTAACGAATTCTACGATTATGAAGCGAAGTACAAGAGTGACGGTACCCGTCTCGATATTCCGGCCAACGTACCGGCAAGTGTTGTAGAGAGGATGAAAGAGCTTGCGGTTCGGGCTTTTCGCGCGCTGGATTGCAGCGGCTTGTCCCGCGTCGATTTCTTCTGGGATGAGAAGAATGACGCGCTGTACATTAATGAAATCAACACTTTGCCGGGCTTTACGCCGTTCAGTATGTATCCGATGCTGTGGAACGAAGCGGGTGTTGCGTATGCGGAGCTTATTGACCGCCTCATCGCACTGGGTATTGAGCGTTATGAAGAGAAGAAAGCCAACGCGCTTGTTGCCGAACAGTTTAATGATTAATTGACAAGCGGGCACATCAATAACGGATCGTCAGGAACAGAAGAAAGGTGGGCACGTCACCAGGTTACGCTCCACACGGAAGGAGAAATGTCCGCTTCAAGCGTAAAATGGTTCCGGTACCCACCTCTTCTGTGAAAATCATGGAAAAGAAAGAGAAGAAGAGGAAAGAAGATCCGAGGAAGAAAAAGGCCTTCGCCTTTTTCCACATTGAAATCATTGTCTCGTTCTCTTCTCTCTTTTCCATACATACCGCAAAAGTCAACTGTCTTTCCCTTCATTTTCATGTCGGGGTTGCGGCTGAGATGCCATGGTGGTTTTCTTCGTACCGCTTAGCATAATGAATCCAAAAGGGTTTCTAACGCCATGCCGCGTGATGCTTTCAAGAGAAGCGCATAGTCCCCGTTTTTGAAGGAGGCAAGGTATGAAGCGGCTTCTTCTTTATCGGTAAAGTACTTTGCGCCTGGGCCGTAGCCTTCCGCCAGAAATTTCGCATCCTTGCCGATGGCAACTAGCTCGAACTCCTGCTTCATCGCCTTTAGCTCTTCACCGACTTCTTGGTGGTAGGCTTTGCTTTGTGCACCTAACTCGAACATGTCACCCAATACCAGCACTTTTTTTCGCTCCGGGTAAATGGACAGGAACGTCCGGACCGAAGCAATCATGGAAGAAGGGCTGGCATTATAGGCGTCGTTAATGATAAGCAGGCCGCCCGCTCCGTCTACGCGTTCAAAACGCATGGTAGAAATCGAAAGAGTTGCCAGCTGCTTCACGATCTCTTCCGGTGTGAGACCCAGATGCAGGGCGATGAAAATACCGGGCAGCGCGTTTGAGATATTGTGTTCGCCGAAGAGCGGCATGAAGCACTTAAATTGCTCTCCCTTATTGGTTGTAACGACAAAATGACTGCCGTGCTCATCAAATGAAATGGCGGACGCCGTAATATCGGCTGCCCGTGGTTCTTCCCCTTCCTGGTGCACATGGTAGAAGTATGTTTTCCCTGGATTTAGGTACGCCAGATTGGCCACGAGTTCGTTATCCTGGTTCAGACAGGCGAAGCCTTTCGGATCGGTATGACCGAGAATTTCGCCTTTTGCCTGGGCGATCATTTCTTTCGAGTCGAAGAACTCCATATGCGCATCGTTTACGTTTGTAATGACGCTGAATGTCGGGCGGACCAGTCCGGCGAGGAAGTCAATCTCACCCGCATGATTCATTCCGAGTTCAAGCACCGCCGCTTCGGTGTCCGGCTCGATCTGCAGGAGCGAGAGCGGGACACCGAGGTGGTTATTGAAATTCTTGTACGTTTTATATACCTTTTTTTGTCCTGACAATAAGTGCGCCAGGATGTCTTTTGTCGTCGTCTTGCCGTTGCTGCCGGTGATGGCTGCGATCGGCAGCGACAGACGGTTACGGTAGATGCGCGCAATTTGCTGGAACGCTTTCTCCGTATCCTTTACAAGGATAAGCGCGAACGTATCCGCAAGCCCCGCTTCGCGTGCTTTTGTCTCGTTGGAAACAAATGCGGCGCAAGCTCCGGCCTTTGCGGCATTTGGCAGAAATTCGTGTCCGTCCCGTGTGCCGCCGGTCAGCGCCACGAATAATGATCGGTCCGTCAGTTTTCGCGAATCAAAATGAACGGATGTAATCTCGGTGGTTTCATCACCCTGGAGCAGGGTGCCTTCCGTAATTTCTACGATTTCTTGTACGGTAAACATACAGGATGTCCTCCCTGTTTTCACTTTTTATAAATTGTATCGTATTCATTATAACGCGATTCGCGCCCAAACAGATGCCTCCAACTTCCTGTTCGCTTGAACCTAAAAAAATGGGCGTACAAGGTTGACCTGCCTATCTCTGTATAATATAATGTCTTTTGACGACTTTTGGAGATGTTTCTCTTCTCGGGTCGTCACTGATGGTTAAGGCGGAGGGAGGGGAAACAAATGGCAGAAGTTCGTGTACGTAAAAACGAGTCGTTAGACCAAGCGCTACGTCGATTCAAACGTGACTGCTCCAAAGATGGCGTTCTTGCTGAAGTAAAGAAGCGCAGACACTATGAGAAGCCAAGCATTAAACGCAAGAAGAAGTCTGAGGCAGCGCGTAAGCGTAAGTTTTAGGAGGAATAGTTAATGAGACTCGTCGATCGTCTTACCAACGATATGAAGCAAGCGATGAAAGATAAAGACAAGCTCAAACTTTCCGTCATCCGTATGGTGAAATCTTCTATCAAGAATGAAGAGATTAACAACGGTAAAGAACTGTCTGACGATGAAGTGCTTACTGTCTTGACTCGTGAGCTAAAGCAAAGACGCGATTCCCTCCAAGAATTCGAAAAAGCCGGTCGTGAAGATCTGGCAGCATCCGCACGAGATGAAATTAATGTACTTATGGGATATATGCCTGAGCAATTAAGCGAAGAAGAGATTCGGACACTGGTGAGTGAGGTTATTCAGCAAACCGGCGCTTCTTCGAAGAAGGATATGGGGAAAGTGATGGGCGCGCTGATGCCTAAGGTCAAAGGCCGCGCTGACGGAGCCCTGGTTAACAAAATTGTTCAGGAATCGTTGTCATAAGGTATACACAAAGCCCCGCCTGCATTTTGCAGGCGGGGCTTTTTACATTTGAGAAATTTGCATAGCAACAGATGTTTGCCGGTTCCCGTTCAGCCGCTAATCCGCGGACATTTGCACTTCTTTGTAGAAAAGAAACAAGCAAGGACGGTCACCCCATTTTCTCCATCATATTCCGGCTATATACGGCATAACGTGAAAATAGAGACGTTTTGAATGGCCGAATGCGGAAAGGGGGCGTACGCATGAGAAAGTGGAAAGAAAAATGGCGGCGATTTGCCACCGGTACACTCGAAATGCCGCAGGATTTAACGATGGAAATGCCCCGCATCACCATGATTGGCCAACTGCAGATATATATCGAAAACCATCGCGGAGTCCTTTGGTTCAGCAATCAGGAACTCCGTTTGCTTTTAACGAAAGGGCAGCTCCTGATTCGGGGCCAGAATCTCATTATTCGAGCGATTTTACCTGAAGAAGTATTGGTAGAAGGAGTTGTGGACCAGGTCATATTTTTGGATGAATAAGGAAGGGAGAGACGACGATGAATCAGGGGGGAAACTGGTTCGGAGGATATCTTGTCTTACGCGTGCGCGGCAAGCGCCTTGAGCGCTTCTTAAATCGAATTGTAGGACAAGGCATTCAGGTATGGGACATTCGGCGAAACGGGGAAGAGGCATATCTGAGCCTTCCTCTTGAGAGCTTCCATAAAATCAGACCGTTCTTGAAAGAAACCGGGTGCCGTACCCGGATTATAAAAAGGGTGGGCTTTCCTTTTTTGCTGCGTAAAATGTGGACGCGCTCTATGTTTGCGGCAGGTATCCTTTTTTTCTTCATCGGCGTTTACTTTCTGTCTAATATCGTGTGGAGTGTAGAAGTAATCGGTAACGAAAAAATACCCACCCACCAGATTAAACAGGCCGCAGAGCAAGCAGGTGTCAAGCCGGGTGTGCTCATATTCCGTCTGCCGCAGGCCGAGCAGATGCAGCGCGAATTAATGAATCGCATGCCCCAGGCATCGTGGATTGGTTTTGAGGTGAAGGGTACGACCGCTGTCATCCGTGTCGCCGAAAAAGTACTGCCCGAAAAGAAGGAGGACTTACGTCCACGTCATATCATCGCGACGAAAAAAGCGGTGATCCATTCGATTTTCGCAGAGCGCGGACGTCCGACGGTGCGCATTAACGATTGGGTTAAGCCCGGAGATGTGTTGATTTCAGGCGCGCTCGGAAATGAAGGACAGATGGTGCTCGTACCGGCCAAAGGAAGGGTGGAAGGGGAGACGTGGTACGAATCGGTCGTCACGATTCCCCTGAAGCAAAAACGTCCGGTGCTAACCGGGGAAAGCTATACCAACCGTTACTTGCTTATCGGTGACTATCCGGTGAAAATTCAGGGATTCACCGCTGAGCCGTATGCTGCGTCCGTTAAAACGGAAGATACGGGCTGGTTTGCCCTGGGAAATGTTTCGCTTCCGCTCGGTATCAAGAAAGAGGTCGTACGTCAAAATGAGTGGATTGAGGTTACGCTGACCGAAAAAGAAGCGATGGAAACCGGAAAGAAATACGCGCGCGAGAACTTGTTAAAACAAGTGAAAAAGGGCGGTTACATCAAGACGGAAAAAGTTTTGCACGAGAAGCAAGAGAATGGTAAAGTTTATATGAAGATGCATTTTGTTGTAGTGGAAGATATCGCAGTTGAACAGCCTATTACTTACGAAGGAGAATGAGTTCTTTTGCATGTAGAAGAGACAAGCAAAACTATACGGCTTGAAAGTGCGGAAGAAGCCAGTCAGCTTTTCGGCCCGCATGATTCCTACTTAAAAGAAATTGAAAATGCCACACCGGCGCATATGTTCGCCCGGAGCGAGGAGATTACCATTACGGGTCTTGCGCAGGAGGTAGAGCGGAATGCCCGCTTGATTCAGGTGCTTGCCGCGCTTTTGCGTCGTGGAATTAAGCTATCTCTGCAGGATGTATTGTACGCGATTCAACTATCTAAAGAAGATGCGCTGGAAGAATTAATGGAGTTATACGATCAGCCCATCGCCACCTCGGTAAAGGGGAAACCCATACGCGTCAAAACGCTTGGACAGCGCCACTATGTTACATCCATCAAGAAAAGAGACATCGTGTTCGGTATCGGTCCGGCCGGTACCGGGAAAACATACCTGGCCGTAGTTATGGCTGTAACTGCACTCAAAGCTAACCGGGTCAAACGGATTGTGTTGACGCGTCCGGCCGTAGAAGCAGGGGAGAACCTCGGGTTTCTGCCGGGCGATCTGCAGGAGAAGGTCGATCCGTATTTGCGTCCGCTGTATGACGCGCTGCAGGATTTGCTGAGCGCCGAAAATATGGCGAAATACATGGAGCGGGGCATCATCGAAGTTGCACCGCTTGCCTATATGCGGGGCCGCACATTGGACGATTCATTTATCATTCTCGATGAAGCGCAGAATACAACGCCTGAACAAATGAAAATGTTTCTAACACGTCTTGGTTTTGGGTCCAAAATGGTCATCACCGGAGATGTGACACAGGTAGACCTGCCGCGTGGCAAAAAGTCTGGTCTGCAGGATGCGGTCCGGAAACTTGAGGGAATCGACGATATTTCCTTTGTCTATCTGACCGGGATGGATGTAGTGCGCCATCCGCTGGTGCAGAAGGTTATCACTGCTTACGAGCAGGAAAGCGAAAGCTGAAGCCCGAAGAGGGCATAAGCATCTCGCAGAAGGGGTTGTACAACATGAAAGCAAGATTACGGGGATTGCATCTCTTCGTCCCAGAATCGTGGAAGACCAGCGCGACAATTCGCCGTTTGCTGTTTCTCTTCCTCGGCCTGATGATTTATTTGCCGCTCATGGGGGATGTACTGCCCAAAACGTTTGATTTGAACGTGAATACCGTAAGCGATGTCACGCTGACGGCGCCGGTTACCGTCGAGGACACGGAAGCGACGGAACAGGCGCGTGCCAAAGCGGTCAGCGAAGTGCAGCCCGTGTATTCGCGCAACGATACGATTACGATGCACCAAGTGAAGCTCGACGCGTTCATCTACAAGAAAGCGGGTGAGCTTGCGGCTAGGCAGGACATGACGCCAGAAGCCCGCATGAAAGAGCTTAAAGAAAATATTCCGTTCTCCTTATCAACGGATACGCTGCAGGCGCTCCTGACTATGCCTCCTCCCGCCCTAAATGCGGCTGCAAAGGAGACGACCAAAGTGGTAACGTCCATCATGCAAAAGGGTGTGGACGAAAAAATAACCACGAATCCTGAGCTCATCCAGCAGCGGGTAAATCAGCAGATTGTCCTGGTCGATCTGGACAGTAAAACGCGCAAGGTGGTCAGGGAAGTAGCGATAGCGAGTATTGTACCGAACCTGACGATCAACGAGGAGGCGACCAATGCGCTGAAGGAAACGGTACGCCGGTCCGTGAAGCCGATTATGATTTACAAAGGCGAAGTGCTGGTGGAGAAAGACCAGTACATCTCGGAAGAGGTATACCGCAAGCTGGATGCTGCGGGCCTCTTAGAGCGTAATGCGAGTAAGCTTCCGTTTTTAGGGCTTGCAGTGTTCGTTGGTTTCTTCGTGGTGCTGCTCGACATGTATATGTCCCAGGCACACCGCAAAATTTATAATAGCAATATTCATATCTTAATGTTGGCACTGATTATTTTTCTAAACATTCTTGTGATGAAGATGATAAGTGCCGGCGAAACGATAGACATTTTCTCGCCCGGATACGGAGTACCGGTGGCTTTAGGTTCGATGCTGATTGCTATTCTGCTTGATACCCAATTGGCCGTTATCTGCAGCGTACTGTTCGCCTTTGCCTCGGGCATTATCTTCAACTATGAGAGCTTACTTCCGGTTGATTTCCGCTATGTTCTGTATGGGTTTATAAGCGGAGTTGCGGGAGCCTACTCGCTCGGCAAAGCGACGAAGCGGTCTCGTATTCTTCAGGCAGGGTTTATCGTCTCGGCGCTGAATGTGATTACAATTTCCGCATTGTATCTGTTGGTGTCTTCGACAGGCAACTGGCAGGAGCTTGTCAACGAGTACGCTTTCGGCGCGGTTAGCGGCGTGCTGGCAGCGGTACTGACCATCGGTTTTCTTCCGCTGTTTGAGGGAATGTTTGGTATCCTGTCACCGATGCGCTTAATTGAGCTGTCCAATCCGAACCAGCCTCTGCTGCGCAAGATGCTGATGGAGACGCCGGGGACATACCACCACAGCATGATGGTGGCCAGTTTGTCGGAGGCGGCATGCGAGGCGGTAGGAGCCGATGGTCTCCTGGCCAGGGTAGGCGCATATTATCATGATGTAGGCAAGATGAAGCGTCCGCATTTCTTTATCGAGAATCAGATTAACCGGGATAATCCGCATGATACGCTGGCTCCGGGACTAAGCAAGCGCATCATTCTTGCGCATGTGGAAGACGGGGTACGGATGCTTGAGGAGCATGGATTGCCAAAGCAGATTATCGACTTTGCCCAGCAGCACCATGGCACGACGCTGCTTAAGTATTTTTATCATAAGGCAACCAAGGCGTCCGATACGCCGATTCCGGAAGTGGAATACCGTTATCCGGGACCGAAAGCGCAGACGCGCGAGACGGCGATTGTAGGCATCTGTGACAGTGCCGAGGCGGCAGTGCGATCACTTGGGAGTCCGACACCGGAACGCATCGAGAACCTTGTGCGCCGGATTATCGCAGATCGCCTTGAAGACGGGCAGTTTAACGAATGTGATTTGACAATGCAGGAGCTCGAAGTCGTGGCGCGCACGATTTGTGAGACGTTGCAGGGATTCTTCCATAACCGGATCGAATATCCGGACGATAAACAGGTGGCGGTGAAACAAGCATGAGTCTAGATGTAGAATTCATTCAGGAGTACAGTCCGGAGCTGTCGGAAGACTTGCTTGATCTTTTGCGCCGTGCGCTCGAAGAGGCGGCACGTGTGGAAGAAGTTGAGGGAGAAGTAACGGTAACATTCGTGGATAACGAGCGGATTCATGAACTTAACCGTGAATATCGGGGCATTGACCGTCCGACAGATGTGCTTTCGTTTGCGATGAACGAAGCGGGCGAAGACGAGATGGAAATCTTCCTTGACGAAGAGATGGATGAGATGCCGAATATGCTTGGCGACGTTATTATTTCCGTCCCAAAAGCGGTAGAGCAGGCTGAAGAATACGGCCACTCCTTTGAGCGTGAGATGGGTTTTTTGGCAGTGCACGGCTTTCTTCATCTGATTGGATATGATCATGAAACCGAAG
This sequence comes from Aneurinibacillus sp. UBA3580, assembly GCF_002375825.1. Lineage (NCBI taxonomy): Bacteria > Bacillati > Bacillota > Bacilli > Caryophanales > Paenibacillaceae > Aneurinibacillus > Aneurinibacillus sp. UBA3580. Next base: position 444 of record NZ_DFMZ01000078.1, on the reverse strand, counting down.
CGCAGGAGAAGGAAATGTTTGGCCGTCAGGAGGAAATTTTGAATCGGGTGCGCCTGACGCGCGAATAGGCGGGGTGCAATGTGAGAAAAAAAAGTGAATGGCGGCGGCTAATGAATAGCTTCGGCTATGCCACCTCTGGAATACGGAATACCGTGAGGACTCAGCGAAACATGCAAATCCATGTCACCATGGCGTTGCTCGTTCTCCTTTTGGGATGGTTTCTGTCCATTCCAAAAGGGGATGTTTTGCTGGTCTTTTTTTCTGTTTTTCTTGTGCTCATTTTGGAGACGGTAAATACTGCAATTGAAAAATCTGTCGATTTGACGGTGGGCGACCGATGCCATCCGCTGGCAAAAGCGGCAAAGGACGCGGCAGCCGGCGCGGTTTTGCTTTCTGCTATCCTTTCCGTTCTTGTGGGGGTTTATGTATTTCTTGAACCGCTCT
>NZ_DFMZ01000079.1:1158-14271 GCF_002375825.1 Aneurinibacillus sp. UBA3580 | reverse complement strand
TCTCTTTTCCTTCGTACCACAAAAGTCAGCCGCCCTTCCCTTCATTTTCATGTCGGGGTTGCGGCGGAGACGCCATGGTGGTTTTTCTGTGAAAATCATAAAAAGCCCGCAGAGGTGTAATTCTGCGGGCCCTGGCATTGTTTGCATGATGGTGTTAAGAACCCCGTGAATGCCGTGATGCCAGTGTTTTGAACCTGCTCTTGCAGGTGGGGAACCTGTCCGCTGCTTTGCAGGTCCGCTTCAGCAAGGCGGCTTCTGCGCTGCAGCGAAACTTCGGAGCCCCATTTTGTTGGTGTTGGTACAAAACAAACGGTCGCTCACGCACATCGCAGGGTTCTTAAACTTACTGTGTTTTTATATTACACAAATTTGAAAACGATTTCAAGGGGGATATCAGGCCCATTTTTTACTAATAATTACCAAGAAACTTACTTATCGTCCGTTTTCTTTGGCATAACGACGCGTACGGATAGCTCTTCTAGCTGCTTATTATCAACCGGACTCGGTGCGTCCGTCATAATGTCACGTGCGCTTGCTGTTTTCGGGAACGCAATCGTATCGCGAAGGCTGCTGCGACCGGCCAGGATCATCACGATGCGGTCAAGACCAAATGCGATGCCGCCGTGCGGAGGCGTACCGTATTCAAATGCATCAAGCAGGAAGCCAAACTTCTCCTGTGCTTCTTCCTGACTGAAGCCAAGCGCTTTAAACATTTTCTCCTGAACATCGCGCTTGTAAATACGCATGCTGCCACCGCCGATTTCAAAGCCGTTCAATACCATATCGTATGCTTGCGCACGAATCTGGCCCGGATTTGTATCGAACAGATGTACATCTTCCGGGCGCGGACGAGTAAACGGATGGTGCAACGCCACATAACGCTTCGCATCTTCATCCCACTCGAGCAGCGGGAAGTCCACGACCCATGCGAATGCAAATTTGCTCTCATCGATCAGGCCAAGCTCTTTACCGAACTTCAAGCGCAGCGCGCCCAGCGAGTCGGCTACAACCTTCGGCTTATCCGCTACGAAAAGCAGCAGGTCATTGTTTTCAACCTGCATACGGTCTTTAATTGTTGAAATTTCTTCTTCCGTGAAGAACTTCGCAATCGGTCCTTTGATTTCGTCATCTTTAAACGCCATCCAGGCAAGACCTTTGGCACCGTAGCGGCCTGCAAATTTCATCAGCTCGTCTACGTCTTTGCGCGAGTAGTATGCGCATCCCTTTACGTTAATACCTTTTACCTGGCCGCCTTTTTTCATGACGCTGCTGAATACCTGGAAGCCGCAATTCTCGGCGATATCGCCGATATTCACCAATTCCATGCCGAAGCGGAGGTCCGGTTTATCCGATCCGTAACGTTCCATCGCTTCTGCGTATGTCAGGCGCCGGAACGGTGTTTCGACAGTAACGTTCAGCACTTCTTTGCATACTTTCGCCATCATCTCTTCCATCATGGCGAGCAAATCTTCCATGTTTAAGAAAGAGGTCTCGATATCGACCTGGGTAAATTCCGGTTGGCGGTCAGCGCGCAGATCTTCGTCGCGGAAGCAGCGGACAATCTGGAAATAGCGCTCATAGCCGGCCACCATCAGCAACTGCTTGAAGATTTGCGGCGACTGCGGCAGCGCGAAGAATTCACCCGGATTTACACGGCTCGGCACAAGATAGTCGCGCGCCCCTTCCGGTGTGCTCTTCGTCAACATCGGTGTTTCGATTTCAAGAAAACCGCGGCTGTCCAAATAATCGCGGAACAGTTTCGTCACCTTATGGCGCAGTTCCATCGTCCGGTACATCTCCGGACGGCGCAGGTCTAAATAACGATATTTCAAACGTACCTGCTCATCCACATCGATATCGTCTTCAATGAAGAACGGCGGCGTTTTCGCCTGGTTGATGATTTCGATTTCGCTGACCTGCACTTCAATTTCTCCGGTCGGAATATTTGGGTTAATCGTTTCCGCATCGCGTTCGACGACTTTTCCTTTTACGCTAATCACGTACTCTGTACGCACTTTATCGCCAATGGCGTGCGCCTCGGCATTAATCTCCGGGTTGAATACGACTTGCACCAGACCGGTCCGGTCGCGCAAATCGACGAAAATAACGCCCCCCAGGTCGCGGCGCTTCTGCACCCAACCGTTTAACGTAACCTCGCTGCCAACATCAAGTTTGCGGAGCGTGCCGCAAAATACACTGCGTTGTTGGAATTCCATCTCTCTTCCTGCCTTCCTTACTTATCTTTTTCGATTACAGATTGAACGGCCGAAGCCACTTGTTCAAACGCCACTTCTTGCTGGTCGCCGGTTTCCATGTTTTTCAGCACGGCTACTCCGCGTGCCAGCTCATCCTCTCCGATGATAACCACGGTCTTCGCCCGCAGGCGATCTGCAGCTTTCAACTGTGCTTTCATTTTCCGGTCGAGAAAGTCCTTGTCCGCAGACAATCCTTCACGACGAAGCACGTCAAGCAAAAGAAACGCTTTCTCTTCGGCTTCTTCGCCCATTCCAATGATAAAGCAATCCAATGCCCGTTCGATAGGCAGCTCTATGCCCTGGGTTTTCAGAGCCAGCAGAACGCGTTCGATGCTCATCGCAAATCCGATGCCCGGCACGTCGCTGCCGCCCATTTCTTTCACCAGGCCATTATAGCGCCCTCCACCGCAGATGGTGCTTACGGCGCCAATGCCGCGCTCCATAATCTCAAATGCGGTGTGCGTATAATAGTCCAGGCCCCGCACCAGATTCGCGTTCACTACATAGGCGATACCTAAATCGTCAAGGTGTTTCTTCACTTTGTCGAAATACGCGCTTGATTCATCGTTCAAATAGTTGAGAATAACCGGAGCATTCTTCATCAATTCTTTATCCGCATCTCTCTTACAATCGAGAATGCGAAGTGGATTGCGCTCTAAGCGGGACTGGCAATCCGAACAGAATTCGTGGATGTGCGGTTTGAAGTGATTGATTAACGCCTCGCGATGCGCTTTGCGGCTTTCCACATCGCCTAAGCTGTTTAGCTCGACATGCAGATTCTTGAGTCCCAGCTCTTCATAGAAGCGCATGGCAAGCGCGATTGTTTCCGCATCAATTGCGGGACTGTTGCTGCCGATAGCTTCCACACCGAACTGGGTAAACTGACGCATCCGGCCGGCCTGCGGTCGCTCGTAGCGGAACATCGGGCCTATGTAATACAGCTTGGTCGGCTGCTGCGGTAAGCCAAACATTTTATTTTCAACATAGGAACGCACCGTGGAAGCCGTACCTTCCGGGCGCAGGGTCAGACTGCGTCCGCCCCGGTCTTCGAACGTATACATTTCCTTTTCCACGATGTCCGTCGTTTCGCCGACGCCGCGGTGGAACAGCTCGGTATGTTCGAAAATCGGTGTGCGGATTTCTAAGTAATTGTAGCGGCGGCAGATGTCGCGCGCTTTGTCCTCGATATACTGCCACAGCTCTATTTCACCGGGCAGAATATCGGCTGTTCCTCGTGGAACCTGGATCATGGTTGGCCCTCCTAACGATAACACATTGTAAATTAAAAAATCTCCCGTCACTGACATAACCGTCAGGGACGAGAGATTGGTTCACAATTCCCGTGGTACCACCCTACTTGGATATAATGATATCCCACTCCATTACCCCATAACGCGGGAGTACGCCGTGTGTTTCCACCGGTCTTCCGGGTTGTCTTTCATCAAGCGCTGTCGGGAATGCTTCCAGCCAGCGGCATTCCTCTCTGTACGGCAGTACATCCTGACTACTTTGTGCCCTTCATCAGATCCATTTACATTTGTCACAATTGTTTTTTATATTACTTGTTTCGACATAAAATGTCAAGTCTCATAAAAGTATAAGCACTTAAGTGAGAAAAACTCGCGGACGTTGCCGGTCTTTTTCTCCCTTCGGGCCCCACGCTCCACACGGAAAAAGCAACGGTCGGCACACGCCTCGCGAGTTTTTCCTGGTTTACGGATGGAGGGAAAGTATATGTTGCTTTATCACTGTAAAGCAACATATACTTTCCTACACTAATAAAAAGCCTCTTTATCTGAAGAAGATAAAGAGGCATGTTTGCGTGTCCGTCCTTATCTTCCAGGATGATAAAATATCCTGCTGGATTTGGCACCTTCCTGACCTTTATAAAGGACATGGGGGTTGCCGGGCTTCATCGGGCCAGTCCCTCCGCCGCTCTCGATAAGAATAAAGTATGAATGATTTCTCTTATAGTAATGCTAAATTGTTGCAATTGTCAATTGTTTTTAAAAAATAAACCAATACTATTATTTCACTTAGCAAGGCAGGTTTCTTTTGCGGAAAGCCACAAACGCCGGGTCTATGCTAAATTTTAATTTATTAATCAATAAAAAATCACGGCGTTTTTGTGGTTATTTTCTATAATTATATATAATCACTTGTTGCCGAATTATTGATTAACAATGTTTTTTTCGCCCTAATTTTCTTGACGTTAAATATTTTCTAAATTAGAATGATTGAGTACTTCGAGATTTATTACATCAGGAGGCAACAACATGGAAGCAGTTTCAAAAATGCAGCACCCGGACGTGCAGCAACAAAGCAAAAAGCATCCTCCGGGCCTGTATCTGCTGTTTTTTACAGAATTATGGGAACGCTTTAGCTACTACGGAATGCGCGGCATTCTGGTTCTGTATCTTACAACGTCACTGGTTAGCGGAGGCCTTGGCTTTGACGAAGGCTTCGCATTAAGTCTTTATGGATTCTTTACAGGAGCTGTTTATTTTACCCCAATTCTCGGCGGTTATCTGTCAGATAGATTCCTAGGCAGAAGATTGGCGATTACAATCGGCGGTATCACGATGGCAATCGGCAACTTTGTTCTTTTTGCCGATCAAAGCAAATGGTCTTTATACTTAGGATTGCTTTTATTGATTGTCGGGAACGGCTTCTTTAAACCGAACATTTCTACCCTTGTCGGAGAATTGTACGGACCGAACGACGGTCGAAAAGACGCTGCTTTTACAATTTTCTATATGGGCATTAACGTAGGCGCTTTATTCGCCCCGCTTGTATGCGGCTACCTGGCAGAAGACTACTTCAGAACGACAGTCAACGGAGTCGTGCAATATGGATTCAAATACGGCTTTTTGGCCGCCTCTATCGGTATGATTATCGGTCAGATTCTGTTTAACCTATTGGGCAACCGCTATTTGGGTGATATCGGAAAGAAACCGACAGGCAAACCCGCTGCGGCCGCAAAGAATCAAAAAGCGACGAATGCACCGCTGACAAAGAAAGAAAAACAAAGAACGGCTGTTATTTTTATACTGACCGCCTTCGTTATTTTCTTCTGGGCAGGCTTTGAGCAAGCAGGGAGCTCGCTAACCCTGTATACGGATAAGTTTATAGACAGAAGCGTGGGAGGTTGGCTGGTACCAACTTCATGGTTCCAATCACTGAACCCATTATTTATCATTCTTCTTGCCCCTATCATTTCCATGCTGTGGGTTAAGCTTTCCCAGCGGGAACAAGGAGACATGAAAGTTCCGACGAAAATGGCGCTCGGCATGATTCTGCTCGGTCTCGGCTACATGGTGCTGCTCATCGCCGTGATGCAAACCGGCAGCGATGAGAGCGCAGGATATAAAGCGAATCTGTTGTTTATCGTATTCACATACCTTCTTCATACGCTCGGTGAATTATTCCTGTCACCGATAGGCTTATCCATGGTAAGTAAGATTGCCCCGGTAAAACTTGTATCGCTTCTCATGGGCGTGTGGTTATCGGGCACAGGCGTTGCCAATATTTTAGGCGGCCAGTTGGCTGCTACTACCGAATCATTAGGATACTTCGAAGTATTCGGTATCATTGGCGGACTTGCTATTGGACTGGGACTCATCCTGCTGCTGCTCTCGAGAAAGCTTGTACAAATGATGGAGTAACAGTAAAACCATCTTACAATGTGCAAACAAGGCGCTTGCCCCTTACCGGGGCAAGCGTTGGCCGAAGTAACCGGAGTCGTATCTGCAAAATCATGCCCGACGCATTATCCGCCGGGCATGATTTACATTACTCCGTACTTACTTCTTTATCCCCCACATAATAAAAGTCGTTAGTTTTACAATCATACATGTAATCTTTTTTCCATTCCTCGATATTACCAGCAATCATTCTTATGGCCCGAATGAATTCATAGATTTCCTGATTCGTCATCGTAGGATGAATCGAGAAGCGTACCCAGCCCGGCTTAGCAGAGAAATCGCCCTGGTTAATCTGTTCCGTAATCGTGTGAGACATGTCCTGATCAATATCAAACAAATAGTGGCCATATGTTCCGGCGCAGGAACATCCTCCCCGCACTTGAAATCCGAATCGGTCATTTAATAATTTGACAATCAGATTATAATGAATATCCTCTATAAAAAACGAAACAATCCCCAATCTCTCCGTAAGATGCCCGTCAAGTATATGCAGTCCCGGAATCTTTTCCATACCGGGAATCAGAATATCCAGCATCTCTTTCTCGCGACACAGCATATTTTCGGTACCCATTTGCTCTTTGAGCTTTATGCACAAAGCTGCTTTAATGGCCTGCAGTATTCCCGGCGTGCCGCCGTCCTCCCTGCCCTCTATATCCGGGCTATATTGATGCCCGCCCCATGGATTCGTCCACAGGACCGTTCCGCCTCCCGGCTTATCAGGAATTTTACTTAAATACAACCTTGAGTCAAAAATCAGTACACCGCTTGAGCCGGGTCCTCCCAAAAATTTATGGGGAGAAAAGAAAATTCCGTCGAGCTTTTCAAGAGGGGATTTAGGATGCATATCGATATCCACATAAGGAGCTGAAGCTGAAAAATCGACAAAACAAATGCCGCCGTAATCATGCATCTTCCTCGCCAGTTGATAATACGGCGTTTGAATCCCCGTAACGTTCGAACAAGCGGTAAAGGAACCAATCTTCCGTTTACGGTCACGATATTTATGAAGCAATTGTTCCAGCCGTTCCACACTGACCATTCCGCTTGTATCAGGCTCGACGATGACGACCTCTCCTATCGTTTCCAACCAGGAAAGATGATTGGAATGATGTTCCATATGCGTCACAAAAATAACGGGACGGTGTTCTTCAGGAATGTGCATCTTATCTTTTACCTGCGTCGGTAGACGCAATCCCAACATTCGCTGCAGCTTATTTACAACCGCCGTCATTCCGGAACCGTCCATGATCAGTATGTCGTGTTCATCGGCATTTACATGCTCCTTTATAATCTTCTGCGCCTGTTTATACGCCGCCGTCGTAACGGAGCTTGTAATGTTTGATTCAGTATGCGTGTTGGCAAGGAACGGCCCGAATTCGTCGCAGATCTTAGATTCAATCGGGCGATACAGACGCCCGCTCGCAGTCCAGTCAGCATATATGATTCGCTTTTTCCCATATGGAGAAAGGAAAGTTTGGTCTATCCCGATAATATGATGCCGGAACGGAAGAAAATACGTCTCTAACTCCCCATACAATTGATATGTGTCGTCTCCTATTCTGGCTCTAATCAATATGGTTCCCCTCCTTTATCCGTGCTTCCGCTATCCTAGAATATGATGCCAGGTAAAGGTAGGTTAAAATGTGACGATCCACAAATGTTTACGGGTAGCTATACATAAATGATTTTCAATTTATTGGATACATTATTAAAGACGAAAATCAATAACAGGAGGAGAATGCATGTTCGAAAATAACCTATCGACAGGAAGGATGCCGCAATTTCCGGAACCGTATTGGCGAGACTCCATAGAGCTTCCGTCGTTTTCTAAAATGACTGAGGACATAAAAGTTGATGCGGCAATCATTGGCGGGGGAATTTCAGGAATCACGGCAGCCTATTTGCTTACAAAAGAAGGAGTAAAAGTCGCACTCATAGATGCCGGCTCTATCTTGAACGGTACAACAGGCCACACAACCGCCAAAATAACCGCCCAGCATGACATCATCTACGATGAGTTAATACAGAACGTAGGAGAGGAACAGGCGAAACTTTATTACGAAGCCAACAATGACGCCTTACAGTTTATAAGAAGCCTCGTCACTGAAAATAAAATCGACTGTGATTTCACTGAGGAAGATGCTTATATCTATACGAATTCCGAGCAGTATATAACGAAAGTAAATAATGAATTTACGGCCTACGAAAAACTCGGAATCAACAGTGTATACGTAAACAGCACTCCTCTTCCTCTGCAAACCAAAGCGGCTATCGTAATGAAAAATCAGGCACAATTTCATCCTCTTAAATATTTAGCCCATCTTGTTCAGTGGATTACCCGCGCAGGCGGTGCCATATACGAGAATACTACTGCCATAGATGTAGAAAAAGGAAATCAGCCGAGAGTGATAACGAGAGACGGACACAAAATTATGTGCGATTATGTACTATCATGCTCCCATTTCCCATTCTACGATGGAGCTGGCTTTTATTTTTCAAGAATGTATGCCGCTCGCTCCTATGTGCTTGGGGTTAAAACAGAAAAAGACTATTCCGGCGGTATGTATTTAAGTGCGGAAGAGCCAAAACGCTCACTCCGCTATACAATGATGAACGGGGAAAAGCTTGTGCTGATCGGCGGTGAAGGTCATAAAACGGGACAAGGAATAAGTACGATAAAGCACTATGAGGCCCTGGAAGCCTTCAGTGCCGAAACCTTCGGCATAAAAGAAATACCGTACCGCTGGTCTGCTCAGGACCTGGTTACATTGGACAAAATCCCTTATATCGGACACATCACATCCAGCCACCCGAATATATTTGTGGCAACCGGCTACAGGAAATGGGGCATGACCAACGGAACGACTGCCGCCCTGCTGATACGTGATTTAATTATGAAGAAAGAGAATCCCTACAGCGGGCTTTATACACCATCAAGATTTAATGCTGATCCCAGTATTAAAAATTTCATAACGCAAAATGCCGATGTGGCAAAACATTTGATCCAAGGCAAGCTAGAGATCGTTAATGGCAGGCCTGAAGACCTGTCTAACGACGAAGGCGCCGTCGTTACTGTGAATGGAAAAAGAGCCGGCGCTTATCGAGACGATAAGGGAAGTCTGCATATTGTCGATACTACCTGCACCCATATGGGCTGTGAGCTGGAATGGAACAGCGGAGAGCGGACGTGGGATTGTCCATGTCATGGCTCAAGATTTTCAATAAACGGCAGCGTAGTGGAGGGGCCGGCAGAGAAGCCTTTAAAAAAATTAGAAGCAGAATAATTCCCTATCGATCGCCGATATCAAGTGCTGCACTACAAAGAAGAGACCTTTGAGCACATGAAAATCAAAGGTCTCTTCTCTACACTCTTACTGTTTCTCTATCAAATCTCCATACGACATTCCCCCTGTTCCTTTACAACTGAAAAGCCGTCTTTTTCACTCAGCAAATGAATAGAAAAAGTGGTGATTTTTTTCTCGGAATGAATAGAAATAGATCCTCCGTGCTTCTCTATAATTTGCTTACAAACAAAGAGCCCCAAACCCGTTCCCAGCTCTTTCGTAGTGACAAAAGGTTCAAAGATAGTATGCAAGGAAACTTCATCAATGATAGGTCCATTGTTTGAAATCGATAGTATAATCTCTCCCGGAGATTCTTTTAAAGAAATGTCAATATTTCTTTCCTCTTCTATCACATACAGCGCATCGATCGCATTAAATAAAATGTTGATAAGAACTTGTCTTATTTCATCAAAATAGCCATAAAACATAACATTATGGTGAATGTCTTTTGATAAATTGATTTGATTGGTAAGAAGACTGGGATAAAGAAAGTCCGTTACTTCGTCAATTAATTTATCCATATAAAAAGCCTGCTTTTCTTTTCCTGCTATTTCTTTTTTAGAAAGCATTAAAAATTGTGATACCCGGAAATTAAGTTGTTCCAGCTCGCTTGAAATAATATCAATGTATTTCATATCAGGGTATTCTTTGGCCAATAACTTAATAAATCCCTTAACAGAAGTAAGAGGATTACGGAACTCATGAATGAGACTGGATGTCATTTGTCCGAGCAGAGATAGTCGATCTTGATGAGTCGCATTAATAAAAGTCGACTTTTCCTCAATCATTTTATCTTTCAACTCGGTATAGCGGGAAACAGCATGGTACAAGAAAAGATCAAAACATTCATTTATTTGATTAATGGCAGGCTGCAGACTCTCAAGACTCATCTCCACCATGCTCAAATACTTAAAAATTTCGCTTCTCCCAATATTTACGTTATAGACGAATTCTCCGATATTGATATTCGCTTCTATTCTTTCCTCTGCAACCCTGCATGCCAGCACTTCTATCGTTTTCTCATCATATTCATTACGCAATCTACCAATAATCAATTGATACATTTTCATTCCGTTTTCAAATATTTTTTCTTGAAAAGGATCTCCGATTGAAACCAAAACTTGCTTCCGCCATTCTTCCACCAATGATTCTGAATGTCGACTTAGGAAATCGGCAACATTCTCCATGTAATCCATCTCATCCTCACTCTCTTTATAAAACGAAACTTCATCTTTGCTGTCGTACCTACGCCTTTTTACATTATAAGGTATAAAGCCGTATTGAATATATAAATTTTCGAATAATTTGTAAATACAGAGTATCGGCTTACACATTTTTCCGTGTATAATAGGGTCGGACACATCGAGAAATGGACAATGAAAATTAAAGAGGGAGAATGCATGAGATGAAGCGAGTAGTGGTTACAGGAATGGGAGCGGTTACTCCGTTAGGAAACTCAGTACAAGAAACATGGCAGGCAGCCAGAAACGGCGTGTCGGGAATCGGTCCTCTCACAAGATTTGACTGCACAAACTTTTCTGCAAAGACAGCGGCTGAAGTCAAACAGTTTGATCTCTCTAACTACATGAAAGTCAATGACAGACACCGCATGGATCGGTTCGCCCAGTACGCGGTCGCTGCATCTCTTATGGCCGTAAATGATGCCGAAATTTCAATTGGAAAAGATGTTCCCTATGAGCGGGTCGGTGTCTGGTTTGGTACCGCAATCGGTGGTATCGAGAGCTTTGAAGAAAGCTGCCGAAGCCTGCAGGAAGGCGGGTATACGAATTTGTATCCGTTTGCAACCACAACCGTTATATGCAATATGGCTTCCAGCCAGGTCTCGATTGCCCTTGGCGCAAAGGGAATTAACGCGTGTACCGTCCTATCCTGCGCTTCCGGAGCGAACGCGATTGGTGATGCATTCCGTGCGATTCAACGCGGGGAAGCTGACGTAATGATCGCGGGAGGATCCGAAGCATCGCTTACCCCGCTTGGCATCGGTGCATTCTGCGCCATGGGTGCAATTTCGTCCAATCCCGATCCAAAAACAGCCTGTCGTCCATTTGACAAGCAACGGGATGGCCTCGTCATGGGAGAAGGAGCAGGTGCGCTTGTTTTGGAATCGTTGGACTCTGCATTAAAAAGAGAGGCACGCATTTACGGAGAAATCGTCGGCTACGCAACCGTAGGAGACGCCTACCACATCACAAGTCCAGCACCTGGAGGAGAAGGCAGTGTAAGAGCCATGGAGCTTGCCCTTCAAGAGTCAAAGCTCGCTAAAAAAGACATTGACTACATTAATGCGCACGGGACCAGTACCGTATATAATGATAAATTTGAAACACAAGCCCTTAAAACTTTTTTGCAGGAACATGCGTACTGCGTCCCCATCAGTTCCACCAAGTCTATGACAGGCCATATGATGGGGGCCGCCGGCGCTGTGGAAGCTATCTTTTCACTGCTGGCCATCTACACAGGAATTATTCCGCCTACCATCAATCTGGAAAATGCCGATCCTGATTGCGATTTGGATTACGTACCGAACCTGGCAAGGGAAAAGAAAGTAAAAACAGCACTTAGCAATGCGCTTGGCTTTGGCGGACATAACACGTCGCTAATCTTTCAGGCGATATAATAAAATATCAGAATAGCAGCTTACTATGCAAGCAGCCGATGGCGAATGATAACACCACCGGCTGCTTTTGTAGAAACAAACAGGATAAACTCTATACTATTAAGATTTAATTTCAAGTATGATACTTGTTGAAAAGTAGGTGATACACCGTATGATTTTCGTTACTGTCATTTTACCTGTTATTCTCATTTTTCTTAGCGGATATACGCTTCAACGAATTTTCCGTCTGGATCTGAAACCTATCTCTACGTTAGCCATTTATATCTTAACACCTTCTCTCGTATTTCGGACATTTTATACAACACCGTTAGATATCAATCTTTTTTACATTGCAGCGACTTCGTTATTGCTGCTCGTCGGCCTAATCGTCATCACTGCTATCACATCCAGACTGTGCAAATATGATAAGCAGCAGGAAAGCGCATTGATGCTGTCTACCGCTTTCATGAATACCGGGAATTACGGAGCGCCTATTATCCTGTTTGCCTTTGGAGAAGCCGGGTTTCATTACTCTATTCCACTTATGGTTTTTCAGTCTATTATTATGAGCATCTTCGGTGTCTATTTTGCGGCACGCGGGCAAAGCGATATCCGCATAGCCGTTAAAACTATACTTAAAATGCCTGCTAATTATGCGGTGATTATTGCGATTCTCTTGCACAGATTTCAGGTTAAAATTCCGGATAACTTTTACCAAAGTATAGATTTGGTCGCAGAAGCAGCCATTCCGGTTGTCATGCTCATTCTGGGCATGCAATTGGCCAACATATCTTCTAAATCGATAGAATGGAAAGGAATTAGTCTTGCCAGCATGATTCGGCTCATCGCTTCACCGCTGCTCGCTTATTTGATTTGCCAACTCTTCCCGCTCGATCCTCTGCTTCAAAAGGTAATTATCACCGGCGCTGCGATGCCCTGCGCGGCAACGACAACGATGTATGCGATTCAATTTAATGTGAAGCCACACTTCGTATCCACCGGTACTCTTGTGACCACTTTGCTTAGTTTCGGAACACTGACAGTCTTGCTGAGCATTCTGCATTAAGGCTACATGAATTCTTCCAACAAAACCATCATGGCCAGGTAGCCACAGGCCCTGCCATGAAAATTGCGGGAAGGACCGGCTAACTTTTGCGGTACGAAGGAAAAGAGAGAACGAGACAATGATTTCA
>NZ_DFMZ01000079.1:492-1000 GCF_002375825.1 Aneurinibacillus sp. UBA3580 | reverse complement strand
CTTCCTTCTTTTCTCATGATTTTAACAGAAAAGAGAGATAACTTATGCAAAAATCATTAGCAGGAAAAGAGCTGGAATATATTTAATCAAATTTCCAGCAAATTAAACTTAAATTCCCATACTGATACTCCCGATGCAGCAGCGTTCCGTTCCGTCCGTCGCCCGCCGCTCCCATCGCCAGCAACAAAGGAATGAAATGTTCATTGCGTGGTACAGCCTCTTTCGCATGCGGCGCTTGCGTCTCATACGCAAACAGCGCCTCCGTATCCCACTTCCCGATCTTTTCCCCCAGCCAATCATCGAACTTTACGGCCCATTCCTCCGCCTCCGTGCTCCGCCAGTTTATCCGTCGCAGATTATGCACGGTTCCACCACTTCCAATAAACATGACTCCATCTTTTCTTAAAGGCGAGAGAGCCTGGCCAATACGATACTGTTCCGCCGCGGACAGATTGGGATTTACCGATAAGACTACGACCGGAATATCCGCTTGCGGATACACGAGCCG
>NZ_DFMZ01000079.1:0-397 GCF_002375825.1 Aneurinibacillus sp. UBA3580 | reverse complement strand
CGCTTGCGGATACACGAGCCGCAGCACCACCCATGCGCCATGGTCCATGCCCCGTTCCGTGTCTGCGCGGCTTGCAATTCCTTGTGTATCCAGCAGCGTACGCACTTTTTCCGCAAGCGCCTTTTCCCCCTTAGCCGGATACACGATTTTGTACATTTCTTCAGGAAAACCGTAAAAATCATAAATCATATCGTACTTCTCTACAGCGCTTACTGTTTGCACCGGCGCTTCCCAGTGTGCGGAAAACAATACAATGGCACGTGGGCGAGGCAGCTTCGTTCTAAGCTCCTGCAGCATCTTTGTATATCCGTTGTCTTCCAATACAAGTGTCGGTGCCCCGTGTGCGATGAATAATGAAGGCATCATGCTATTTCTCCCCTTTTTCTGTGAAAATCGT
>NZ_DFMZ01000130.1:7202-12188 GCF_002375825.1 Aneurinibacillus sp. UBA3580 | reverse complement strand
TCTCTTCTCTCTTTTCCTTCATATCGCAAAAGTAAGCCGCCCTTCCTATGATTTTCATGTCGGGGTTGCGGCTGAGATACCATGATGGTTTTTTATGAATGAACATCCAGTCAGATAAAATAGGAGGAACAGCATGGAAAGGACCAACCAGAGTATAGAAGTGCTGCCATTGAAAATTCCTACACCGTTCAGCGTGGGGCCTATTAATGTGTTTCTGTTAAAAGGAGAAAGCTGTACGCTTGTAGATGTCGGGCCAAAAACGAAAGAGGCGTTCGAATTGCTTGATCGTTTCCTAAAAGAAAACGGGTTAGCCTGGCATAATATCGACCAAGTTTTCCTGACGCACCAGCATGTGGATCATTCGGGTCTGACTGCCGAGGTGGTGACGCGTTCCGATGCTAAAGTGATCGCGCATCCGGACGCTGTGCCGTATGTAACGATGGATGAAGCGTTTATGCAGCATCATGATGATTTCTTCCGCACGTTGTATGAGGAGAATGGTGTACCACGAGCTCTGCTTGGCTACGTGGAGCGCTTTAAAGAAATGATGGCAATATACAGCGAGCCTGCACCCGTTCACCAAACAATGACAGGCGGCGAGAAGCTAGAAGGCTGTGAAGAGTGGCGAACTGTTTTCACGCCGGGACATACGCAAAATCACCTTGCGCTATACCGGGAGCAGGATGGATTGATGCTGTCTGGTGACTTCCTGATTAAAGAAATCTCGTCTAATGCGTTCGTAGAGCCTCCTATGCGCTCTGGACAGAAGCGACCTAGACCACTGCTTGTATATCGTGACGCAATGCAGAGAATAGCGGAGATACTGGTTCGACGCATGCTTTCGGCGCACGGAGAAGAGATTGAGAATCCGGCTGAATTAATCGCCTATCGTTTGCGTCGTAACGACGATAGAGCGGAAAAAATCCGCGAACTGCTAACAGATGGAGACAAAACGGTATTCGAGCTGACTCAGCTTCTCTTCCCTGCTATTTATCTCAAAGAATTGCCGCTTACGTTTTCAGAAATATTGGGTCATCTGGACTTGTTGGAAGAGCGCAAACAGGTTGAAGCGGTATGGATAGAGAAAGAACATATATATCGTTACAAACAGGTGAAATGAGAAGAAAAAAGTTTTGCTTTTCCGATTGAAACCTCTCAGGAAAGAGAGGTTTTTTTGTTCTTTTAGTGATATAATAATGAAGATAGGATGCGCTATAACAAATGGAGGCGGTGGATTGAAGCGTCTATTGTTTTCTGCCCTCTTCCTGACTGTAATGCTATATGCACTTATGCAGACTGAATTCGGCCATCTGATTCGGACAGGGAACGTTGAGCAGATTGCTGCACAGATAGAATTGTACGGGTGGATTGCCTTTCTGATTTCCATTGCAGCCGTTATCGTACAGACGTTTTTTCCCGTCGTACCTTTTGTATTGTTGGCAGGAGCCAATGTGCTCGCCTTCGGGTTTTGGCTCGGATTTGCGATCAGCTGGATAGGTGCCGTGCTGGCAGCACTGACTAACTTTCTCCTGGCCCGCTATGTTGGAAGAGAGTGGGCAGAGAAGAGGATGGAACATCATTCGTTTGTAAAGAATTTAAACCGATACGCTGAGACAAAAGGCTTTATCGTGATTTTGTTTGCCCGCTGGATACCCATTCTGCCTTCAAGTGCAGTCAATACGGCGGCAGGAATCTCGAAGGTACCGTTCCGCGCCTTTCTATTTGCAACGCTGATTGGCAAAGGTCCGGCCGTTTTGTTCGAATCACTGCTTGGACATTATTTAATTCACTGGGAACAGCATAAAGGAAAGCTTATTCTGATTGCGCTTGGGCTTTGTCTGTTCATGCTGGGGATTGGCTATGTAAAAAAGAAGAAAAAATCAACCTTGCTCTCATAAAAGCAAGGTTTTTTTGGGGGGACAAATCGTGAAACGTTCGCCGAAGCTAACGAAACAAAAGATTATCCGGGCCGCAGTCGAGCTGTTTGATTCACAAGGATTCGACGGTACGACAGTCCGGCAAATCGCGTGTAAAGCCGACGTGAACGTAGCGTTGATTTCCTACTATTTCAAAAATAAAAAAGGGCTGTTGGAACATATGATGATTGATTATTATGAAAATATGTTTCATAGATTGGACGCCTGTCGCTATGACGGTGATTGGCACTCTTTGTCTGATCTTTTGCACAGCATGGTGGAGAGCCTGGTTCGTTTTCAGTGCGATTCGTATCAGGTTACCCGACTTATTCAGCGTGAGCTGTCGGTAGAATCAATGCTTGGACGAGAAGTTATGAGTACGTACTTGGCCCGGCTCAAACATTATTTTACCGCAATCATTGAAGAAGGGATTGCGGAGGGGGAATTTCCTGCACTGCAGGTGGATGGAGTGGTAATCCAGCTTATGGCTATTACAAGTTTTCCTTATACATATCCGCAGATTATTCGTGAAGTATTTTACTTGGAGCCACTCGACGATGGATTTGTCGAGGAAATGGTGCGCTACATATCCGATTTCTTGCGTCATATGCTGACACCGCTCAACACACTTCGCTAAGTTTTTTGTTGAAAAACCTACTTTTAAGCAGGAACTTTCTTAGTAGATACCTAATTATTATAAAAGAATAGGCTGATTTTTCCCAAAGGAGTACGGCATAATGACAGATATAAAACGACAACGGGTGTCCCGTTTTTTTATAGTATGGATGATCATGCTTGCCGTTCTGGCAAGTCCTTGTTATGTCTTGGCGGCTCCGCTGCCGGCTTCCTTAAATAAACCGGTAACGGATGTTAACAATGTTATCAAAAATGAAGAGGAGAAAAAATTCGCGAATTTAACTTCAAATATGAAACAAACGTACAAGCTGGTAGTCGTCGCTGACAGCAAACCGTTGACGCTTCAGCAGTACGCGGAGCAGATCCTGGGCAAATTCACGGTAGATGACAAAGCAATGATTATGGTTTTATCAGTGGCAGAGAAGAATATGGTTATTCTAAGCGGCAAGTATTTTCGAGAGAGTGGGATTACACAGGAAGTGCTGCAGCGCAAAATGGAATATTTCTTCGAACCATATGCGAACCAGGGCACCTTGATGACCGGAGTAATGTCTTTTGTTGAAGCGGTTGAAGATGAAGTGCGCACACAGAGCCAGAAGCAGGGAAGCACAGGTCAGGTCGTTATGGCAGGAGCGCCTGCTCCGGCTGCTGCCGAGAAAGTTACTTCCTGGCCTGTCTGGCTGCTTATCGGACTTGTGCTTGTCGCGGCTGGACTGGGCGGAGCTGCATTTGCCTATACCAAACGCGCTCGAGTATTAAAGGAGATTGACGAAGTAGATGAATGGCGCATAAAGGTAGCGGATCAGCTTAATGCTTTTGAAATTGCTCCAACCTGGAAGAAAGAGCCGGGCAGAGTAAAAGAGAAGTATCTGGCGATCCTTACTGCGCTTGATGATTTGAAGAAAGACGCTATTGCCGATGTAGAGCTTATACTGGTCGATGCGGAAGAGAATCTAATGAAATTTCGTTTTAAGCGGGGACAGGAGATTATTCAAGAAGCGAAAGATAAGTTGTTTCGCATTGAAGAAGAGTACCGTAACTTACATATCCGGTTGGACAAGCTTCGCGAAACGCTAAAAGATGTCGCTTCTTTTAAAGAGGAGGCGGACCAGCTACACCAGAAGAATGAGCGTCGGTTGGATGAACTCCGGATTCAATACGGTGTGTCATTTCATACTCTGAAAGAACAGATGAACCAGTTCGATAGAGAGTCACAGGCTGTTAAACAGTCGGAGGAGAAAGGCGATTTTGAGGAGGCACGCAACCGCCTGCAGGAGCTTGTGGAAAGACAGCAAGCGCTAATGGAACTGCTACAGAAAGTACCGCTAGTACGCCAAACGATTGTGAAGGATTTAGATCAAGAAATTCGCCAATTGGACGAAGATGCCAAAGAAATGGTAGAAGGTGGTTATACGAGCGGTGAAGAGTTTTTCGCCGCGCGCCTTGTAAAGATTCGTGGCAAGGCAGAGAAACTGCCGCTGCTATTTGAAGAAGGCAAGGTAACAGATGCCGAAAATCTCATTCTTGAAATTCGGGAGGACATTGAAGCCGTCTATCAGACGATGGAAGAGATTGTGACAAACAGGCATCAATATCGCCAGTACGTAAATGAGCTTCCATACTATCTCAATATACTAAAACAGGACGAGGAATATTTGTCCGGTGAACTGAGTGACTTATCCCAACGATATCAAGTAGAGGATGGAGAGGCGTTTTATTATTACCAACAGATTCCTGAAGTGGCTGCTGATATTGAGAATACGCTTGAACAAATTAGCGCGAGCGAATCCGGTGAGAATTATGATCGGCATGGTGAGACGCTGACTCAGGTAACGGAGCGAGTCACACAGATGATGGAACGCCGTGATCTGGTGATGAAGGAATTAAAAGAGTTCCGTCAGGGTGAGCGAATGGCCCGCGAAGAGGTGCATGACTTGCGTGGCAGCGTCGCAAGAGTCGAGCAGCAGTTAAAACGTCTGCATCTGCCTAAGCTGCCGTATGGGATTACAAGCAATATACAGTTGTCACGGCAGGCTATTGGCACGGTAGAAGAGGCGCTTCAGGAGATTCCGCTGAAAATGCAGAAGGTTGACCATTTATTGAAGGAAGCGAAAGAGCAAGTTGCGACATTGCTGGAAGATGGAGCGAGAATGATTCGTGATATCCGGATGACGGAAGACAAGATTCAGCGTACGAATCGTTTTCGACGTTATGATAAAGAAATCGCCGCTTTCTTGCAGACTGCAGAAACCGCGTTTCGCGAAGCAGAATATGAAGAGGCACACGAAGCGGCCGATCAGGCCTTTCGTCTGGCACAAGAAAAGTATGACTTAGAAGAAGAATAGAGAGATGATGGGAGAGAGTTTTTCTCTCCTTTTTTCTGTGAAAATCATGAGAAAAGAAGGAAGGGAAAGAGGAAATAAGATCCGGGGAA
>NZ_DFMZ01000130.1:4530-7028 GCF_002375825.1 Aneurinibacillus sp. UBA3580 | reverse complement strand
CTTTTCCTTCGTACCACAAAAAGTCATGGGATTTTTGTTCTGTCGGATAAAATGCGGATACAAAAAAAGTGACACATCGTAAATTGATGTGTCCAATAAGGGAGTAGAGGTGTGAGAATCAGTTGCAATTTCAAAGGGGAGTAGGTTCACTATTATACTTCCCCGATTCTCTGTACTTTAAACGTTAATCCAAAAAAATTTAATTTTTTGTGTTTTTCTTATAGAGGCTATCAAATAGAAAAAAGACCGCTCCCGGGGAGCGGTCTTGCGTGCTGAAAAGTTGCATTATGCGGATTCGCGAATGCCTGTATTCGCTTTTACAATAACTTCGTCAAACTTCGCGTCGCTTTCTGGACGACCGAAGAAAATAGCACCCAGATACGCGGAGAGGAAACCTACCGGTACGGAAACAAGAGCAGGATTTGTTAAGCTGACTAAAGGTGTGCCGGTAAGAATGGCTTTGCCGGGGGTCGGGTCAAATACGTTAGGGCTTACTGCCACCATTACAAGCGCAGTGAAAAGACCAACCAGCATACCGGTGACTGCACCGGCCGTGTTAAAGCGACGCCAGAAAATCGTGTAGATAATAACAGGCAGATTGGAGCTTGCGGCTACGCAGAAGGCGAGTGATACAAGGAATGCAACGTTCATTTTCTGTGCGAACAGCGCGAGAGTAACGGAGATTACCGCAACGCCGATGGATGCATAACGAGCCGCTAACATTTGTTCTTTCTCGGTTGCTTTGCCTTTACGAATGATATGGCTGTAGAAATCGTGCGCGAACGCGGAAGCAGCTGCCAGTACGAGACCTGCTACAACCGCCAGAATAGTCGCAAATGCTACCGCCGCTACGAATGCCATTAATAAATCGCCGCCCAGTGCTTTTGCCAGCAGTGGAGCTGCCATATTCCCTGCTTTGTTTGCTTGGACAATCGCATCGTTGCCTACGAATGCAGCGGCACCAAAGCCAAGAAAAATCGTCATAATATAGAAAAGACCGATGAGCCATGTTGCGTATACAACAGATTTACGTGCTGTTTGTGCGTCTTTTACCGTGAAGAAGCGGATGAGAATGTGCGGTAGGCCCGCCGTACCTAGCACCAATGCGATGTTTAGAGAAATGTTATCCAGTCCGTTTGCGGACTTGGCTCCCGGATTTAAGTATTTCTCACCCAGCGGTGTCGCGGTTTTCATATGTTCGAACATTTCAATGAAGCTAAAATTAAACTTTGCAAATACCATAACAGAGATAAGGAATGTTCCGAACATAAGCAGAACTGCTTTAACAATCTGTACCCAGCTTGTTGCTGTCATACCACCGAAAATTACATACACAGTCATCAGTACACCAACGATTAATACAGACGTTGTATAGTCGAGCCCAAGTAAAAGTTTAATGAGTGCGCCGGCACCTACGAGCTGGGCAATCATATAGAAAGTAGAAATCGTGATTGTACTGAGTGCCGCAACACCACGGACTTTTGCGTTATCAAAACGAGCTGCAATCATATCGGCCATCGTGTATTTGCCAAGATTCCGCAATGGCTCAGCCACGACATACAATACGACGAGATAGGCTACGAGATAGCCGATACTGAAGAAGAAACCGTCAAAACCAGTGAGTGCAATAGAGCCGGCGATTCCGAGGAAAGACGCGGCAGACATGTAGTCTCCGGCGATGGCAAGACCATTCTGCCAGCCGGTTAGACCGCCACCTGCCGTATAGAATTCACTTGTAGTATTCGTTTTTTTGGAAGCGTAATATGTGATAATAAGCGTTGCCGCTACAATGAGAAGAAAGAAAGTAAATGCCATTAGTTACGCCCTCCTTTTTGCTGTTCTTCAATGATTTCATTCGCTATGCTATCAAAGGAGTTCGCCTTGCGAGTATAAATCATGCATAATGCCCATGTCATAATAAATTGGCCAAATGCATAAATCCAGGCCCAGGTAATTGAGCCGATTGCCGGAGTGTTCAGTACTTTGCTATAGGATGTCATTATGGGTAAAGTATAATAAAAAACCATGAAGAAAATGCACATTGGCACGATAAACCTTTTTTTTGCTTGCATCAGTTTTTTGAACTTCTCGCTGCGTGCGATAGCTGAGTAATCAATACCTTGTCCTCGTTTTCCCCCCATATCCGAGGTGTTTGTCTGTGCAAGATTTGCCATTCTAATCACTCCCATCTTAATAATTGTTCTTTTTGTCTGGGTCTGGTTGAAAAAGAACCAGCTGTCACCTCCTAAATAAAGCGGTTTCAAAGTTGTGAGCGCTTCTGAAAGCATGTTCACGACTCTTTCCTAATATTAAAATATTTATAAAAATTTGAAAACTACATTTATTCGACAATTTTTGACATGGTAAATTTACGGTATTGCATGGAAAACAATCATGGCTTTTTAGCCGCAACCCCGACATGAAAATTGAGGGAAGGTTTGGTACGAAGGAAAAGGGGGGAGGGAATGAGAAGAGGAATTTTAATGTAGAAAAAGGCG
>NZ_DFMZ01000130.1:0-4424 GCF_002375825.1 Aneurinibacillus sp. UBA3580 | reverse complement strand
AAAAGGCGAACGCCTTTTTCTACTCTGGATCTTTTCTCCTCAGTTATTCTGCACAATGAATGCGATATTCCTTCATTATTTATTCTCATAAAAAATGAAGTATATCGCATTTATATCTTACTGTTTATGCATTCTTTATCGGTCAATGAAAAACGAAAAATTAAATACGAATGCCGCGCACATGGAATTGGCGAATCAGCTTTTGTTGCAGCCATTTTGCTGTATTTAGCGATTTTTTCAGGCGAATCTGCTCTTCCTTAGGGAGAGCGGCCACATGAAGTTCATTAGAGAGGGGACGTTTTTGCTTCAACTGCCTCATATTTTCGCGAATGCGGAAGTGAAGCAACGTATTGAATGAATCTTTGATTTCGTCTTCCTCCTCCTGTGTAAACACGCGCTTTTTCGTAAGCTGTTCCAGACGCTCTAACGTTGAGACCGCCTCAATACCTTCAAAAATGGATAGCAGGCGCATCGCGTTGACGAAGTGAACCAGCGCGCCGCCTTTGATATCAATTCCATCCTTAATCTTTTTATCATAAATAACCCGGCCGAATATGCCAAGAGGAACGCTGCAGGAGGCATCGTCTTCTGCCAGTAGATTATAGATAAACGGGAAGTCTTTTTTGCGTGTTAGAAAGTAGCGGCGGAGATCATTGGCCAATTCCGCCTGTCCGTAGACAGGGCGGAAATCCAGAAAAATCGTAAACATGCGAATTTCTTCGCCCTGCATATGGGAGAACCAGGCGTTGACCATGCGTTTCCAATCGGACAGCGATTTTCGCCACTTCGGATTGGTCGCCATGACGTCGCCTTTACAACGCGGAAAGCCGCATGCTTCAAGGCCTGCAACAATCTTCTCCGCCAGGCGGGCGAAATAATTGTCTACTTCTGCATGGTGTGCCTCGTCTTCGATATCAGGATAAATAATCCCGTTATCCTGGTCCGTGCTCAGGGTCTGTTCTTTGCGGCCTTCGCTGCCCATCGTAATCCAGCAGTAGTCCGTTGGCGGCGCCCCCCATCCCCCGGCAACCATTGCCTGTTCTGATAGTTCAATAATTCGGCGCAAGATCCGATCATTGAATTCCGTAATAATCGAGCAGATTTCATGGGCCGCCGCTCCCTCCCGCATCATCCGGTCGATGAAAGCCACGATTTTTTTATGCTGCTCGGCCAATTGTTCTATGGTCTGCGCCGCATCTATATCTTTAACCATGCCAAGCACAGAATGGCCGCGAAAATCGGTCAGTTTCTTAAGCGTTATAATGCCTTCAACTTTGCCGTGGGAGAGCACAGGCAGATGTTTGATTTGATGCTTCATCATCATAAGCATCGCTTCGTAAAAATAGGCGTCCTCCGAGATAGTAACCATATTCCCGCTCATAACGTCTTGAACGGTGAGTGAAGCGATGGTTTGATAATTGGGAAGAAGTGCGATTAAATCCCGCTCCGTCACGATGCCGCGCAGCGCCTCATCCTCCATAATCAGGACGGAACTCGTTTGCTCGCGCAGCATAACGGAAGCGGCTTCGATGACGGGCGCACCGGGAGGAAGAAAGACAAGTTCAGTCTCCATAAGCTCGCCTGCTTTTTTGCGATACGGATATGCTTCAAATCCATGGTGATGTGCCGAAGACTCCAACGCCAGCGCATGATACATATACTGCAGGCGTTTGCTGATATCATGGGTAAGCTGTTCAGCGAAAGGTGCGTGGTCATGAACGAGTCGGTTAAACAGCGTTTTTTTTATGACAAGAAAGCGGGAGTTTTCCATTGTCTGTACGGAGAAGCGGGACGTATCTTCCGCCAGCGTATTGATTAGACCGGCCAGCTCTCCTGGATGATAGAAGCGTACCGAGACTTCCTCACCTTCATCCGTAATGATGATACTTCTTGCCATTCCTTCAAGCAGGAAAAACAGATCGTTTTCCTGTTCCCGCTCATGAATGACGAAATGGTGTTTCGGATATTCAGCTACGGAAGAAACTTCGATGATTTCATCGATAGTTTCCTGCGGAAGCGTGCGAAACAACTCATTTTGCTGCAGCATTTCTTTTACTCTTTCCTTCATCTCCTTATCGCCCCCTGCTTTTTTATTTTAGCGGAACGAAACTCTCTTTGATTCCCAGGGCCTGTCTGGCAGCGGCCGATCCGGCTGCGTGCCCGGTTGAAAATGCGACGGTGATGTTATAGCCCCCCGTGTGCGCGTGCACGTCAAGCACTTCTCCGGCAAAGAAGAGTCCGCGTTTTAGCTTGGATTGCATGCTTTTAGGGTCAATCTCTTTGACGCTGACTCCACCTCCTGTCACTGTGGCCTGTTCAAGCGGAAGCGTACCGGTGATCGTTACAGGAAACTGTTTCATAAGCCGGGCTGCCTCACGCCATTTGGCCCGGGGAATATGCGCATATGTTGTGCTTTCCTCGATGTCTGCCATTTCTAGAATAAGCAGAAGCAGCCTTTCGGGCAGATAGGTGCGGAGCACGTTTCTGACCGTTTTTTTCGGTTCCCGTTCCATAAGGTTTATCGTCTCCCGCTCGATATCATCAACTGTTTTATCCGGGAGCGCATCGATGGTTAGTCTAAGTGGAACCGGGCCGAATTTGCGCTGTGTGACAGATACGTAGTGACTGACGCGCAGTACGGCAGGACCGGAGACTCCGAAATGAGTAAACAGCATATCCCCTTCTTCCGTGCATACTTTTTTGCCTTTTGGATTCCATAAGGTGAGATAGACGCTGCGCAGCGATAAGCCCTGGAGTCTGGCTTCCTTGATGTAAGCATCATCCGCGGTAAGCGGCACGGCAGTCGGAAATAAGTCGGTTACGGTATGGCCTGCGTCACGCGCCCACGGATAAGCGTCACCCGTAGATCCGGTCGTCGGCACCGAACGACCGCCTGTCGCCACAACAATATGCTGACAAGGGATTATTTCGCCGGATAGAAGCTCGACACCTTCCACGCCGCCTTCATTGTATAACAATTGTTTGACAGGATCGTTTACACGAATGGTTACGCCAAGCCGCCGTATCTCGCCAAGAAGAGCATCGACAACGGTTTTCGCTTTATCGCTGACAGGAAACATACGGCCGCGATCTTCTTCCTTTAGCGCAATGCCAAGCCCTGTGAAGAAATGGATAATTTCCTGATTGCCGAACGTGTTTAAGGCACTGAATAGGAATTTCCCGTTGCCGGGAACGTTTTTTATTAATTCATCAAGCGGTTTGGCATTCGTGACATTACAGCGTCCTCCCCCGGAAATCATAAGCTTTCGCCCCAGCTTATCTCCTTTATCGAGCAACAGCACTTTAGCATTGTCCGAAGCGGCAGCTACGCAGGCCATTAGCCCGGCCGGACCTCCGCCGATTACGATTACATCCCAATCTGACATAAAAACACCTTCCTTCTCTACTATTTTCGCCAGGCGGCTTAGCGGATTGCAACCTAAACGATAAAAAAGTTCCGCTTGTCGAAAGGAAATTAAGAGGAAAGAAAGGAATATAAAAAATATTCAAATGATTTGAGGGGTTTTCGCCTTCTTTTAGCCGTTACTTACTTATGAACAAAGGGAGAGGAAATAATGAGTGAAACTATGCAAAGGACATCTGCCGATAAACTGCGGCAGCTGCATCAAGAAATCGAGAAGAATGTTCGTCCCGATACGTTTCCACTGGCGATCCGGGTGCTGCGCCCAGGTGAAGAAGTTCCGGACAAAGCAAAACGCCCGCTGCGTGATTTACAGGTGCAGCTGAGCATTTGCCAGGGAATCACGATGTCGCGCCGTTACGGATGGACAATTGCGATGGGTGGGGAGGATTTATCCTGTCCAATAGCCAAAGCTGCTTTTCATTTTGAAGAACCAGTGTCGTTTTATACAGAAGGGAACCTGGCGCACGGCATGTATGCCGAGACGCTTGTCTGTGCCCGGCTGACGGAAGAAGCCGTTCCGAAATTCACGAAAGAAGAGAGCGGTATTATTGTTGTTAGTCCGCTGAATCGCGCGGCATTTGAACCGGATGTGGTAGTTGTGTACGGAAACTCGGCCCAGGTTATGCGCATGGTAGCTGCATCGCTGTTTACGACGGGGGGAGCGATTACATCGGAGTTTTCGGCACGGGCGGATTGTGCGGATATTATCATTCGTACAACCCAGACGGATAGTCCGCAGGTGATTTTACCGTGCTATGGTGACCGAGTGTTCGGTCAAACACATGATCATGAAATGGCATTCTCATTCCCGTATCGAATGGCAGATGACGTGATAGCCGGATTTGCCGGAACGCACAAAGGAGGGGTACGTTATCCGATACCAAGCTTCCTGCAGTACCAGGCTAAATATCCGGCTACGTATGAAAAATTAAATAAGATGTGGGAGGAGGAATAAAAAAGGCAGAAAACGACCATGGCGTCTCAGCCGCAACCCCGACAT
>NZ_DFMZ01000013.1:0-7050 GCF_002375825.1 Aneurinibacillus sp. UBA3580 | reverse complement strand
CATTCTTTCCTCTCTTTTCCTTCCTACCCCAAAAGTCAGCCGCCCTTCTCATGATTTTCATGTCGGGATTGGGCTAAAAAGCCATAGTAGTTATATTTTTGGATACACTACACCCAAAAGGAAGTTCTGGAAGAGAAGGAGAATGGAATATGTCGCAGATGGAAAATCCGCTAATTGTCCAGGGTGATCGCACGCTGCTTTTGGAAGTGCGCCATCCAAAGTACAGTGAGGTTCGCGATGCTCTGACACCGTTCGCTGAATTGGTCAAGAGTCCTGATTATGTTCATACCTATCGTCTAACTCCGCTGTCGTTGTGGAACGCAGCCGCACTTGGCCTGCATGCTGACACGGTGCTTAATGTGCTGGAGCGGTATGCCAAATTCCCTGTGCCCGCTCCCGTAAAAAGTGAGATTGTCCGGACAATGTCGCGCTTCGGTCAACTGCAGTTGTTTGTGCGTGAGGGCGAGCTTGTGCTTTCGGCGGCCGGAGCACAAATCATGGAGGATATTCTAAGCTATGCATCGATCGCTAACTTAATCGAGCGTCGGCTGTGCGAGCGCGAAGTAATCGTACCGTTTGCCTGGCGTGGCGTTATTAAGCAATCCCTGTTAAAACTCGGCTATCCGGTTCAGGATATGGCAGGCTACACAGACGGAGAGCGGGTGGAGATGGAGCTTTGCAAACAGAGGGGCTTTGCGCTTCGTGATTATCAGGTAGCAGCGGTGGATGCATTCTACGCAGGAGGCAGTACATCCGGAGGAAACGGGGTGATTGTGCTCCCTTGCGGCGCTGGCAAAACATTGGTTGGCATTGAGACGATGGTACGGTTCGGCATGGCGACACTCGTGCTTACCAGCAGTACTACATCGGTGAAGCAATGGAAAAGCGAAATACTGGCTCGTACCACACTGACCGAAGAACAGGTCGGAATGTATACCGGACAGAAAAAACAGGTACGTCCCGTCACCATTAGCACATACCAGATGATTACACACCGGACGGCGGAGTCGGGAGAATTTCCGCATCTGTCGCTCTTTCATGAACGCGACTGGGGGTTGATTATTTACGATGAAGTGCATCTGCTGCCTGCCCCGGTGTTCCGCATGACCGCTGATATCCAGGCGAAGCGCCGCCTTGGCTTGACCGCTACGCTGGTGCGTGAAGATGGCCGCGCTGACGATGTGTTCAGTCTCATCGGTCCCAAAAAATACGAACTGCCATGGCGGCAGCTCGAGGAGCAGGGATTCATTGCAAGTGCGGTATGCACCGAGATTCGTGTGCCGCTGTCAGGCTTATTGAAGGCAGAGTACATGGGCGTGAGCGAGCGGCGGAAGTTTCGTATCGCCGCCGAAAACCCGGACAAGACTCCGGTGGTCAAAGATGTGCTGAAACGGCATGAAGGGGAACAAGTTCTTGTTATCGGCCACTACGTATCGCAATTGGAAGCGCTGGCGAGCGAGCTGGATGTGCCGTTGATTACAGGAAAAACATCCCAGGAAGAGCGAGAAGTGCTGTACCGGAAGTTTCGGCGCGGCGATATCAGGACGCTCGTCGTATCACGTGTTGCGAATTTCGCGATTGATTTGCCGGATGCAAGTGTGGCCGTGCAGGTCTCCGGTACGTTCGGTTCACGTCAGGAAGAGGCGCAGCGGCTGGGAAGGATTTTACGTCCGAAAAAGGATGGCCGGACGGCTCACTTCTACTCGCTCGTCTCGGCGGAATCAAAAGAAGAACAGTATGCGCACAGGCGCCAGATGTTTTTGGTTGAACAGGGATACCAGTATCGCTTGCAGGTTCTCAAACAAACATCCTCATAAACAGAGCAAAGAAACGGGCAGGAGATAAATGCTTCTGCCCGTCATTGTGTCACAAATTTTTCGATGAATTCTCCTTGTGAAAGCGGTGCAGAATGGGCAAACCAAAAGGAGGAACTTATTGCGTACCATGAGGAGGAGAGAACTATCCTATGTATGATTGTGCGATTATTGGAGGAGGCATCGCTGGTTTGCAGGCGGCCCTGCAGCTTGGCCGCTATATGCATCGTGTAATCGTGATTGACGCAGAAGGCGGACGTTCAAGCCTGGCACGGCGCTATGGTAATATTCTCGGGTTTCCTGACGGGGTCAGCGGTCCGGAACTTCGGGAGAGAGGGCGCGTTCAGGCCCAGAAGGTCGGAGTCGAATTTATGGACGGAAGAGTAAGCGGCGCAAGAAAAAGGGAGGAAGGGTTTAAATTAAAACTCGAAGACGGAAAAGAAGTAACGGCCAAGCGGGTGCTGATTAGCACCGGCCTGACTGATAGAATCCCGGATAATATCGAGGGGCTGCGTCGTGTACTCGGCACGGCGATCTATGTATGTCCGGACTGTGACGGGTATGAAATTCGCGATACGAAAGCCGTCGTATTGGGTGCAGGGAACGCCGGAGCGGCCATGGCCTGCGCGCTTCGTTACTGGACGGATGACTTAACCTATATCAACCATGAGCCGGAAGGGAAGTCTGTATCAGAGCATTGGAAGGAGGAGTGTGCCAAGACTGGCGTGAATATAGTCAGCGGTCCCGTGCTTGAGGTGCAGAGCAAAGAAGAGGGTGTCCTATCCGGCATCCGTATAGCGAACGGTCAAGTCGTCAAAGCGGAAAAGGGATTCATCGCATTTGGCGGCAATAAGGCCGAATCTGACGTTGCCGCCATGCTTGGCGTAGAACGATTGGAGAATGGGCACATCCCGGTGGATGGCCGAACAAAAGAAACAAATGTGCGCCACGTCTGGGCTGCGGGAGATGTGGCGGCGCATTCCCAACTTCTGACGGTAGCGATTGGTGACGGTGCTCAGGCCGCGATATGGATTCATAAAAGCCTGCAGGAAGCATAAAAAACTTGGCGCGGAACCATCACATCACCTTTAGTCGTGTGGAGTGTCAAAACAGCTTCTGTATAAGTACATCATTTTATTGTTATATTACAGCTTTCGAAGATTCAGGTAAAATCAGAGTCCGGCAGCGCCGGACTTTTTCTTTTGTCAATTATACAACGTATAAATAGTGTTAATTTATATCTGTTTTATAATATTTTTTAGTCCTGTATTATAACTGTAAAATAAATACCTCGATATGAGGGAGAATTATAAATTCAATTTTATCAACAAAGTAAGCGCTTTAAAAATAATAAGGGGAGTTTAGAGAAAAACAATGACAAACTGTTGCTTTAAAAAAATACACCTGTTATAATTTATTTGAATCTAAAATGCAAGACAATTCTAATTTTATAGTTGGTTATACGGACTATGGGTTTTTCTGGGGGAAAGATGTGTTTCAGGCAGAGCGATTGTCTGTTTATGTATGTTGAGATGGGGAGGAATAGAAATGTCGATACTTCCAAAGAAGAACGAACTTGGTTTTTATGAAATTCGTCTGGAATCTATCGGAGGGTTGGGAGCCAACCTGGCGGGGAAAATGCTGGCGGAAGCTGGTGTGCTGGGACTGGGGCTTAACGGAATGAACTTTTCTTCGTACGGTTCGGAGAAAAAGGGTTCGCCGGTAAAAGCGTTTATTCGCTTTAGCGATCCGGACGTGCAGATTCGTGCCGCCAGTCCGATCGAGCGGCCGCACGTGGTCGGGGTGTTTCATGAAGCGCTGTACAAAACGGTAGATGTCGTGTCCGGATTGGACGCACATGGTATCGTACTGGTTAATACCACACGTGATTTCGATGAAGTAAGGGAAGAACTGCATCTTGAATACGGTACGCTAGCGCTCGTCGACGCGCTCGGCATTGCCGTTGAAGAGAAAACAAAGGTCAACACCGCCATGCTCGGTGCGCTGTTCAGAATCTGTGACTTCCTTGATCCGGAAGCAATGCGCGCCGTTATTCGCAAAACGTTCGAGAAGAAATATCCGCACCTGGTGGAGCCGAACTTGCGCACGTTTGACCGCGGCTATAACGAAGTAGCATTTAAATCCTATGAAGTGCCGGAAGGATCGGCAGGCAAGGAATTCGTCCGACCCGAGCCGCTGCTTGGCTATGAAACTCAGCCGATTGGCGGAGTGATTGTGAATCCCGGAAACAGTATCCTGAAAGATTTGAGCGCAAGCCGCCAGGGCTTCCTGCCGGAATATCACGATTCGAAGTGTATTCATTGCGCAGCCTGCGATACGGTTTGCCCGGATTTTTGTTTTGTATGGGAAGAGGGCACTGACAAGAAAGGGCGTCCCCAGATGTTTTTGTCAGGCATTGATTATCAGTACTGCAAAGGCTGTCTGAAGTGTGTGCAGGCCTGTCCGGTGGAAGCGTTGACCGAGATGCGAGAAGAAATTGGCTATGCCGAAGAGCATCGTGTACCGCAAAAATTTATTCTGGCCGCTAATTAATCAGGAAGAGGGGATGGATTAGAATGGCAATCGAATATAATACAGAAAAAATGGCATTGGATAGTGCGGCGAAAGAAACGATGCCGGAGCAGAAGCTGACGTTTGAATCCGGCAATGAAATGGCGGCGATGGCGGCCGCTCAAATCAATTATCACTTAATGGGGTATTTCCCGATTACGCCGTCTACGGAAGTGGCGCAGTTTCTTGACGCGATGAAGACGCGCGGCGAGCATGATATCGTGCTGATTCCGGCCGATGGGGAACATGGTTCAGCCGGGGTTTGTTACGGTGCGGCCGCAGCGGGCGGACGTGTGTTTAACGCGACCAGCGCAAACGGTTTCTTATACATGATCGAGCAGCTTCCGGTACAGTCCGGTACGCGCTTCCCGATGGTAATGAACCTGGTTACCCGTGCAATCAGCGGTCCGCTTGACATCCGGGGCGACCATTCGGATTTATATTACGGGCTTAATATCGGTTGGCCGATTCTTTTGGCGCGTGACCCGCAGGCGGTATATGATATGAACATCATGGCATTGCGCGTAGCCGAGCATGCGGATGTGCGCCTTCCGGTAATGGTAGCATACGATGGCTTTTTCACGTCACACCAAAAGCGCCGTGTGAATTACTTTGCCGACCGGAAGACAGTACAGAATTTCGTGGGCAAGGTGCCGTCCGGATACGTGCATGCACTGGACCCGGAAAATCCGGTGACCATCGGACCGTACATGAATGACCCTGATTTAATCAACAACAACTATCAGCAATCTGAAGCAATGTACCGCGCTGGCGAAGTGTTTAAGCAGGTAGCGGCAGAATATGAGAAGATTTCGGGGCGCAAATACGAAGTGCTCGATCTCTATCGTATGGAAGATGCGGAAGTAGCGGTATTTCTGCTTAACTCCGCGGCCGAGACGGCGAAAGATGTGGCTGATCAGCTGCGTGCCAAAGGCATTAAAGCCGGGGTTATCAGTCCGAACATGATTCGTCCGTGGCCGGCGAAAGAAATTCAAGAGGCTTGTAAAAACCTCAAGGCCATCATGATCGGGGAGCGTGCCGATTCCTACGGCGGACATGGCGGCAATCTTACACACGAATTAAAAGCGACGCTGCAGGAAATCAAAGGCAACGAAACGATTGTAGTGAGCCGGATCTTCGGTGTCGGCGGCAAGGACTTCTACCATGATGATGCAGAGGCGTTTTTCGCCCTGGCCATGGAGGCGGCCGAGCTGGGATATGCGCCGGTTCCGTTCGATTACTTCGGACATACGCCGGGCAATCCGGAAGCAGCACCGAAGCGGGTATTAAAGCCGCTGCACGGCGATGCGTTCAAATCAGGACTGATTCACGTGACACCGAACGAAGAAACTGGCAAGCTGGACGTGAAAATTCCGCCGCTGCGTGCGCTCACAGGGAAGCCGAAGCGCATTGCGCCGGGGCATGGCGCTTGCCCGGGCTGCGGGATTTTTCCGGGATTGGAACTGTTCTTTAAAGGTATTGAAGGCGATATTGTTGTGCTGTTCCAAACCGGTTGCGCAATGGTTGTAACGACTGGATATCCATACAGCTCGCATAAGCAGACATACATTCATAACCTGTTCCAGAACGGAGCGGCAACGCTGTCCGGTGTGGTAGAGATGTTCCACGAGCGCAAACGTCGCGGTGAAATCCAGGTAGCGGATGACTTTACATTTGTTATGGTTACCGGCGACGGCGGTATGGATATCGGAATGGGACCGGCAATCGGTACGGCGCTACGCAACCATAAGATGATTATTCTTGAATATGATAACGAGGGATATATGAACACCGGCAGTCAGCTGTCGTATTCGACTCCGATGGGTCATATGACGTCGACATCCAATGTCGGCAAGATGCAGGGCGGTAAAGCGTTCCACCATAAAGACACAGCGCAAATTATGGCGGCCACTAACATTCCGTACGTATTCACGGGTACGGAAGCATTCCCGCAGGATTTGCTAAAAAAGGCAGCCAAAGCCCAATGGTATGCACAGAACGTTGGCATGGTATACGGAAAAATTCTTATCGCCTGTCCGCTCAACTGGAAATCCGCCGATGAACAGGGTCGAAATATTGTTGAGGCCGCCGTCAATTCCTGCTTCTTCCCGCTGTATGAAGTGGAGAGGGGTGTGACGACCATTACGTACGACCCGGACGCAAGAAAGAAACGGATTGAAGTGAAGGATTGGCTCAAAATGATGGGCAAGACGAAGCACCTCACCAAGCCGGAGTATGCGGAAATGCTTGCTTCCTTCGCTAACGAAGTCGACCGCCGCTGGAATCGACTGAAAGCCAAACACGAAAACGAATATCTATAAGAAAATCAGGACAAGGCGCAAGGTTCGCTGTTTTTTCCGCCGGGAAGGAGAAAAAGCACGCGTTTTGCTGCCTGAACACCCGCCAAACATCTGGGCCTCTCGAAGAGAGAGACAGTGGCGGGTCTTTTTTCTGTGAAGATCATGAGAAAAGAAGGAAGGGGAAGAGGAAATAAGATCCAGGGAAGAAAAAGGCGTTCGCCTTTTTACCCATTGAAATCACCCCCTCGTTCTCATCTTTCTTTTCCTTCGTACCCCAAAAGTCAATTGTTCTTCCTATGATTTTCATGTCGGGGTTGCGGCTGAAACACCATGGTGGTTGTGGGATACGTTAAAACCCCAAGCAT
>NZ_DFMZ01000049.1:42563-53246 GCF_002375825.1 Aneurinibacillus sp. UBA3580 | reverse complement strand
CCTTTTTCTACATTGAAATCATCTCCTCATTCTTTCCTCTCTTTTCCTTCGTACCACAAAAGTCAGCCGCCCTTCCCACAATTTTCATGTCGGGGGTGCGGCTGAGATGCCATGGTGGTTTTCTGTGAAAATCACGAAGAAAGAAGGGGAAGGAAAGAGGAAAGGAGAGCCAGGGAAGAAAAAGGCGTTCGCCTTTTTTCACATGGTGGTTTTGTAAGAGAGCATTAAAAAATCCAGTGAAAAAGCGAAAGGAATTAAATCATGAGTTTTTTACAGAAAGAGTAGTTGAAATGATTAAAAGTATACCTGAGGGGAAAGTGATGACATATGGTCAAATTGCAAGTTTAGCCGGAAGTCCTAAAGGGGCGAGACAGGTAGTTAGAATTCTCCACTCCATGAGTAAAAAATATAATCTTCCCTGGCATAGAGTGATAAATTCAAAAGGCGAGATTGGCTTTAAAGACGATGAGTCATTTATCGTACAAAAACTGCTTCTCGAAAGTGAAGGGGTAGAATTTATTGATAATAGGTGTATAAATCTAGAACAATATCAATTCCATCCAGATGTATATTCGTAAAGAAACACAACCTCTTTTGCACCTGGTTGTCGAGGTGCAGAAGAGGTTGTGTTTGCCCGCTTACGTATGTTTGTTTTTATTCAACTATGCCGCCCATTCACTTTAGCCCAATCGGAAAACAAACCGCTGCCATTGCAGCCAGGGCAATCATATCGGTCGATGTAGGCGAACTCGTGCATGATTAACGGATTAGCCCCTATTCCATTACAGTCGGGACATTTTCCTTGCGCCTGCATTTTCGCTATCTTCTTTTCATATAATGCCGCTTTCCATTCAAATAGGACATTGAACAACCTCATTTTATCCACCCCGGATTTTGTTTACTTTCATTATGTGGAAAAAATGAGATTTTAAACATCAATGTGTTCCCTATTTTTCGGTTCCTTTTGTGAAGCGGTAAAATGTTCCGGATGTTGTGCTCACGACTTCTCCCTTTTCATTTTCAATCACGCATTCGGAGAATACTACTTTATAACCATCCTTTACATACCTGGCTGTGGCAATGAGTTTACCGCCTGTGGTCGCTTTTAAGTAGGACGTTTTTAATTCCAGCGACACGTAAGGGCCATCTTTATAGCGGAAATTTAAATGGCCAATCGCGGTATCAGCCAGATAGGTAAGAATACCGCCATGAACGGTGCCGAGCGGATTAAACATAGTTTCAGTAACAGGGCACTCGATTCGGCAGATTTTCTTTTCGTCGTCATATGAGAACGTAAAGTTGAAGAGATTAAACAGGAATACTTTCTCTGGTGAGATTTCGGCTTGCAGCCAAGATGTTTTGACATGATCTAAAAATGTTTGTTTATCCATAATGTATCTCCTGAACTTAAAATATTTCTATAAATATTAAAAATTCTAAATGATTACTATGTAAAAATCCTGCACACATATTTGACTGGCTTTCCTGACTACAATGTAGAATGATATTTAATAATCCTTTCGAATAATCCATCTCATCCCTTTTTTCTCTGTTTGATTCAAGCAATTGAAACGGGCTGCACTATTTGCTTTTGTCTCTTGCTTTTTCATTGAGTAATCGTGTCGTCTACTTCCGCTGTATCCTCCCCCGTATATTGATTGGCAGCAAAATGAGCGATGGCTCATTTCTAGCTTAAATAAAATATTCTGCAATAGAGTGAAAAATCCTTTTAATCGCCACAAATAAAATCGTTTTATATTTTCCCTCCATTGTAAGCGAGGAAAAACGCGCGGGGCGTATGCCAGCCGTTGCTTTTTCCTTGTGGAGCGTGTGACCCGAAAAGAGGGAAAAGACCGGCAACGCCCGCGTGTTTTCTTATTTGAACACTTTTATGCGCTCTTCCAACGGTTGGAATAACTTCTCACCCGGAGGGGCCGTCGGCTTGCCAAATGGCATTTGCGCAAGGAGTTTCCAGGAACTTGGAACGTTCCATTCTTTTCTCACATCATCGTCGATGAGTGGATTGTAGTGCTGTAAGGAGGCACCCAATCCTTCGAGTTCCAGTGCGGTCCACACAACATATTGAAGCATACCGGAAGACTGCTGCGACCAGATAGGGAAGTTATCTTTATACAGGGCAAAATCTTGTTGGAACTTCTCAATTACACTGGTGTCTTCAAAAAATAAAACAGTTCCGTACCCGCTTCGAAAAGCGTTCATTTTTTCTTCCGTTGGGACAAATTTATCTTCAGGTACTATTTTTCTCAGCGTTTCTTTTGTTATGTCCCATAATTTATCGTGATGTTCGCCCAGTAGGACAACGACGCGTGCACTTTGCGAGTTAAAGGCAGAGGGCGTATGTTTCACAGCATGGCTTATCACTTCCTGAATTTTCTCATCTGAAATGACAGGGTCTTTGCTAATCCCGTAAACGGAACGCCTGTTTTCTACAGCTGAATAAAAATCTTTTGCCATGAAAACCTTCCTTTCAATTTATAAGTAAGTACACTTAAAGCTTACCCAGAGTTTTACAAGGGTAATCTATTTATAACGGAATTTTTATGGAAGGGGGGTAAGAACGAATAAACTTTATTCCTTGCCCGGCTAAATATAAAGAAAAGGAATAGAAAAGAGCATATACATAAAAAGGAATTTTATTGAAAAAAGAGAATATAACTTATATGACCTGCACTTCCTCATTAACTCATTGCATATATGGTAAGATGGATTCAATTCCGGGGACTTTACTTATTCTCAAGGAGGTTATAAGCCATGTTGAACTTGAAAGAGAAAGAGTTTATCTTCGTATTCACAGGTCCGGACGGAGCAGGTCGTAAAACGATTGCCGAAATGATTTTTCGCAGTCTTCACATTCCGCATGTCGTCTCTTATACGACCCGTCCAAAGAAGCCAATGGAAGTGGAAGGTCATGACTATCATTTCATCACCGAAGAAGAGTTCCATCAGGCCCAGAAAAACAACGAGTTTTTAGAGAGTGTTGTGATGGACGGGTATCACTATGGCATCAAAGAAACCGATATTGTCTCTTTGTTTAAAGAAAACCACAGTGTTATCATGGTATTGAACGCGCAAGGAGCAGAAACTATGAAAAAGCTGTACGGGGATAAAGTGCTTCGTTTCTTTATCTACGCCGACAGCGAAACGGTGCTGGATCGCCAGAAGCAGCGCGGTGACTCGGAAGAGGATATTAAACGACATCTTGCACACTACCAAGAGGCGATGGAGTATAAAGAGAAGTGCGAACATATATTTGAAAATTTCGATTCTTCTCATACTGCTTTCGAGATTACAAAGCTGCTTGAAAAATATTTGGATGTACAATTTCTTGAAGAATAATGTTCTATACGTGCAATAAGATTTATTATGAAACAAAGGCCGGAATAACACACTGTGTTCACTCTCTTGGCTAAAATTAATGGGCGTTCGTCCGCGAGTCGCAGAAGATGGAAACAACGGTAGGAACAGAGAAAGCCAACCTTGAAAACCCGGGGTTGGCTTTTTTAAATGCACTGGCAAAACAACTTAATTGACGACAGTAAAAATATTGTGTAAGAACTGAAAAGAAACCCGCGAAATTCTCTGCGGGTTTTGGCTACTGTATAGTTTCTTTCGGGATAACAGGCATACTAAGCATTCTGGAATAAATATCCAGGATGCTTTCCCCATAGCCTTTCCCCGGAACCGCCCACTTTCCGTTTAAATCCTGCCAATTCGGTGCAGTGCCTCTTGCCACATATTTAAATCGGGGGTCAATGAGTACTTCATTCTTTGGCAGATTGCTTTTTGTAGCATAGGCATACAAATGCTGGATATGGGCACGTACACCCTGTTCCGGTGTTTGAAAGTAG
This sequence comes from Aneurinibacillus sp. UBA3580, assembly GCF_002375825.1. NCBI lineage: Bacteria > Bacillati > Bacillota > Bacilli > Caryophanales > Paenibacillaceae > Aneurinibacillus > Aneurinibacillus sp. UBA3580. Next base: position 49,377 of record NZ_DFMZ01000049.1, on the reverse strand, counting down.
TTTCCCTTATTTGTTTTACTATTTCCGGTAGCCCCGATGCCAGCATAGTTATGTTGATTCGCCTGCACAATACCGCCAAATCGATGGTATCCGGTTTCTTTAAGCATCTGGCAAAAAGCGATGTCACCACGGATTCCATATATATTTCCAATCTCTATGTATAAGCGAGGAAGTTCGGCCGGAAAAGCAGGATTTACGGAACGGGCAAAAGCAAGCATCTGTTCCTCTGTAGCTATTGAAGCCCCTGTAATCGTTTGTTTTTCCTTCACCGATAGACCTGTCGATGATGAAGGAAAAGAAGGGGCAGGGGCCGCATTGCTTTCAGCATGCACGCTATCTTGATTGGAAGCTGTAACGATTCCACTACTACACACAAGACCGATAACAATTGCCGTACATGTAATCTTTCTCACCATATGTATTTCGTACAATTCCTATCAAAAAATAAAAAGGTTGTACATCGGTCCTCCTTTTTCTTTTCTCTTTCTTTTTAATTAGACGCTCCTTTCTACCTTTAGTTGCATATTTTCCCTATTATTCTATCATTCTGTATCTTTGTATGAAGAAACAAGTGTAAGTTGACGAGTATATATAATAGGAATATTATAAAGAAATGTAGGAATAAATTAACTTTTCATAATGATTAAACAGAAAAAGACAAGAGTTAGGGGAGAAAAAAGTTGCATTCTATCCTTCAAAGTATTATAGATGTAATGAAAATTTATCAGGCTGGCTATCCTGAAGATGCATGTCTGTTGCTTTTTGACCATGAGAAACTAATCGGGTATCTTCCGGGAGAGAAATTAGACTTTAAGCTTCCGCTCGGAACGCGCATCGAAGATATAAAAGGCACTGTGGTGGAAAAAACATGGAGAACCAGGTCTTCGCATCCGCTGCGTGAGGAGCGCGGTTCGGAACAATTCGGCTTTGCCTACATATCGACAGCGGTCCCCATCTTTGACGAAGGAAACCTCATTGCGATTTTCAGTATGGTTGTATCTAATGAAAAAATGGACACGCTTCGTTCGGCTTCGACTGATTTAGCCACCACGATCACAGAACTGACGACGATAACCGACCAGATCGCCCACGCTTCCAGTAATGTAGCCAATTATGTGGAAGAGTTGTCCGGTCAGTCTTTATCTGTGAAAAATGACATCGAGAGAATCAGCAGCGTTCTTTCGTTCATTCAAAAAGTGTCTACGCAGTCTAAAATTCTTGGATTGAATGCTTCCATTGAAGCGGCAAGAGCCGGAGAGCACGGACGGGGTTTTTCCATTGTCGCTAAGGAAATTCAGAAGATGTCGGAACAAAGCAGAACGGCTGCAGAAGATATTACCAACCAGCTTGAGAATATAGCAAAGTCAATTACACACATAAGCGAAGCCATTCAACAAATTGCCGCACATACAGAAGAAAACGCGGCGACTTCAGAAGAAATGAAGGCAGCCTTTGATACGGTTTCTTACACCGCAGAAAAATTGATGCAGGTGGTTGAAAAAGGCATGGGGGCTTCGCAAACATAGCTGGTAGTGGCGGAAATTTGTCAGAATGTGAAATCCTCTTTTTGAGGTTCGAGATATAGGGTAAAATAAGAAGATACTTGTAGAGCCGAAAAGGAGTATTGTTCAACATGACAGATACAGTGGAGTTGCGCAAAAGAGCCATGGAGATGCTGCTGGCCACCAGCCGTACTTTCTTCATTCCCATTAGCCACCTATCGCAAGGATTACAGGAAGCAGTTGCATCGGCTTACTTATGCATGAGAGCGATTGATGAGATAGAAGATCACCCGGAGCTTCCATCCGATGTCAAAGTTTCTCTGCTGCGTTCGATCAGCTTACTCTTAGACAAGCCTATCGAAGACAAGGCATTCACGGAACTTTTTAAGCCGTATACATCCTTCCTGCCTGATGTCACCTTACAGTTCGGGGACTGGGTGAAGCTGAGTCCGCCTTCCATCGAGCCGAACATCCGAAATGCAACGGCGATAATGGCAAAAGGAATGGCTGATTGGGTTTCTAAGAATTGGCACATTAAAAACGAAGAAGATTTGGATTCGTACACGTTTTATGTTGCCGGTTTAGTAGGCATTTTGCTCTCGGAGATTTGGGAGTGGCATAACAGCGATATTAAAACGGACCGGGAGCTGGCCATCGGCTTTGGCCGCGGGTTGCAGGCGGTCAATATTATTCGCAACCGCGCGGAAGACCGGACCCGTGGGGTGGACTTTTTTCCTGACGGATGGGAAGCAGAGGAGATGTTTGCCTATGCTCGCCGTAACCTGGCATTAGCAGAGGCATATTCGAAGAGCATTACGTCCGATTCGATTCTTATGTTCTGTCGAATCCCGCTCCTTCTCGCACACGGTACGCTTGACGCTTTAGAAGCGGGCGAGGAAAAACTCAGTCGTGCCGAGGTAACGGAGCTGGTTCGACAGGTGACCGGATTCTAGGCGCTTCGATCGCTATTGAATGTACGAATGAGGGCGGCAGAATGCCGGGTGTTTCGATGCCAGGCAGTCTGCCGTTTTTATTGGCCCGTTATTCGGATTTCTTTTTCAATCGGTACATCCAGACGGCCAATTGCAAAGAAACGGCATCCTGAAATACCTGCGGATTGTACCCCGTTTCCTGATTAATCTTTTTCAATCGGTATACAAGTGTATTGCGATGAATATACAGTTTTTTTGCCGCTTCGCCAATATTTAAATTGCAGTCAAAAAAAACTTCCAGCGTGTTCAGCATTCGCTCAGACAGGTGGGCCAACACGCGGCTGATGTATTTTTGTTTCACCTGTTCATCGAGCCGGTCAAGAAAAGCTTTCGTTTCGATTTCAGGATAGCTGATAAAGGATTGTTCCTTCTGTCCCAGCAGCAGTGCCCATTTTGCCTCTTCCAGTGAAAGCCGGATGTCTTCCTGTTGGCTAACGGAGGTTCCAAGGCCAATCCGAAAAGGGAGATGTAGATAACGCAGCACCGACTGCATGCTTTGCAATTTCTTCCTCACCTCTTTCTCCGTCATGTGCGAGGTCAGAATAAAGAGTCGGTTCGCGCTTACGAAACCGGGAAGAACTTGTGTGCCCCCTAGCGTTTCCTCCATCCGTTGAATCAACTCCTGGTTGGTAAATGGATTCTCTTCAATTTCCACCAATGCCACCTGGAAAGGAGGCTCCAGTCTAATGTTGAGTAGATTGAGCCGTTGTTCGATGAATTCCTGTCTTGGGTTCGCAGAAGTGAGCTCTTCAAAAATGCGTTCCTTGAGCCGCTGTTTCCATTCCAACTGGGAGGTCAGAAAAGACTGGGTAATCATCATCTCTGTGCTCATTTTGACTAGCTCCCCAAACTCCGCGATTTCTTCCGGTTTTCCGGTAATCCCGATCACTCCGATGATACGGTTCTGAAAGGTAATGGGAAGATTGATCCCCGGCTGCGCTCCTTGCCAATATTTCTGACTGTTTTCATAAATGACAACTGGTTTTCCGGTGGACAAGACCTCCAACGCTCCTTCATGAATCCGGTTGACGCGTTCCGGGTCCCCTGAAGCGATGATCGTTCCCGAATGATCCATAATATTAATGTTCCGCTTTAATCGAATCATTGTTTGCCGTACAATCTCGCCCGCCATCTTTTCTGTCAGCATGATGCATTCCCTCTTTATGAATCGCTATTATTTATATAAAACAAAATAAACGAAATATTTGTTGTATTATTTGTGTATCATACACAATGCTTTCTTGCAATCCTATTATTATAATAATTATAAAAAGTGAAAGCGTTTTATAATGAGGTGTGGATATGAAAATTGTGATTGCGCCGGACTCCTTTAAAGGAAGTGTGTCCGCCTGGGAAGCATGTGTAGCGATCGAGCGCGGAATTAAAACGGTGCTGCCAGAGGCAAACACGGTTTTGGTACCGGTTGCAGATGGCGGGGAAGGGACAATGGACAGCCTGGTGATGGCGACGCGGGGGCGCGTTGTCGAACACTGTGTGACCGGCCCTTTGCATCAAGCGGTGCAGGCGGCTTATGGCATTCTCGGCGATCAGGAGACCTGCGTCATTGAAATGGCCAGCGCTTCGGGATTGTGTCTGGTTCCGCCGGAGCAAAGAAATCCGCTGATTACGACCACATACGGAACCGGAGAGCTCATCAAGAAAGCGCTGGACGACGGTTGTCGAAGATTTATTCTGGCGATTGGCGGAAGCGCTACCAATGACGGGGGATGCGGGATGCTGCAAGCTCTTGGTATGAAGTTGCTCGATGACAGAGGAGAAGCCATCGGTTTCGGCGGAGAAGAGCTTGGGCGAATTGCCGTAATTGATACGGAGGGTTTCGACCCGAGAATTGCCCAATCTGAATTCTTAATCGCAACGGACGTCCAGAATCCGTTCGTTGGCCCGCAAGGTGCGTCCCATGTTTTCGGACCGCAAAAAGGGGCAACACCGGAGATGGTGGATAAGCTGGACCGTTATTTAACCCATTGGGCGGATATTATCGAAGCGAAAACAGGCATTCGGCTCCATGAAAGGCCGGGTGCAGGAGCCGCAGGCGGGATTGGGGGCGCATTTCAAGCGTTCTTTCCCGGGGAGACGAAACGGGGGATCGACATCGTTATCGAGCATACCAGGCTGGAAGAGAAGCTCGAGGGAGCGGATCTTGTCTTTACGGGAGAAGGACAGATTGACTTTCAAACCGCATCCGGGAAGACGCCGATGGGCGTAGCTCAAGCAGCGCAGAAGCACGGCATTCCGGTTTTTGCTCTGGCAGGTTCCGTCGGTTCTGGCATCGATGTGCTATATCAGCAGGGAATTTACAGTATTCACAGCATCATCAATGCGCCAGTGACACTGCAGGAGGCAATGGAACGAGCCTCCGAATTGTTAGCGTTTACCGCAGAGCAAGTGCTTCGTACCTATCTGGCATCATCTAGTTATCAACGTGGATAGATGGCAGCGAAAAGCGGGCATTGACGGAACGGTGGAAGAAGCCGATAGAATAAGGAGTGGTAGGATAATATGAGAACGACATTGCTATATGGAAAAGATGGATTGGCGATTGAAGTGCCGGATCACTCCGTCATTTTAGAACCGAAGAACCTGCCGGGACTTGAAGATGAAGAAGGCGCTGTGCTTCAAGCGCTTCGTAACCCGATTGGAACGCCGCCGCTTCGGGAGATGGTAAAAAGCAGCGACAAAGTGGCCATTGTTATTAGCGACATTACGCGTCCGACGCCCAATCACAAATTGGTACCATGGATTTTGAAAGAACTGCTGCATGTGCCTTTAGAGCAATTCGTCATCATTAACGGTACAGGAACGCACCGGGACCAAACCCGGGAAGAATTCATTCAGATGCTGGGCGAAGAGATCGTGGATAGTGTGCGTGTCATCAATCACCACTGTCATAACAAAGACGAACTGGTGAAAGTCGGGACAAGCCGTTTCGGCTGCGATGCGTATTTAAACAAAGAGTACGTGGAAGCCGACTTCAAAATCGTCACCGGGTTTATCGAACCGCACTTTTTTGCGGGATTCTCGGGGGGGCCCAAGGGAATTATGCCGGGCATTGCCGGCATCGAAACGATTATGACCTTCCATAACGCACGGATGATTGGAGATCCGCTCTCAACCTGGGGCAATATGACGGATAACCCGGTACAGGATATGGCCCGTGAAGTTAATCGGATGTGCAAACCGGATTTCATATTGAATGTGACGTTAAACCGGGAGAAAGAGATTACGGCTGTATTTGCCGGAGAATTGTTCGAAGCCCATAATCGCGGCTGTGCTTTCGCAAAGGAACATGCAATGCTGCGCTGTGATGAGCGCTTCGATGTGGTGATTACCTCCAATTCCGGCTATCCGCTGGATCAAAATTTGTATCAGGCTGTAAAAGGCATGAGTGCAGCCCATAAAATTGTCAAAGAAGGCGGTACGATTATCTGTGCGGCGGAATGCCGGGATGGACTTCCTAATCACGGGAATTATGCAGAAATTTTACAGATGCGTAAAACGCCGCAGGAAATCCTGGATATGATTAACGATCCTTCTTTCAAAATTTTTGACCAGTGGCAAGTGCAGAAGCAAGCTGTGATTCAGGTATGGGCGGATGTGTATGTCTACTCCTCGCTGCCGGATGAGGATGTGGAAAAAGCGATGTTTAAGTACACGCATAATATTGAGCAAACGTTAGCGCAGCTAAAAGAAAGATACGGCGAAGAGATGACCGTTGCCATTCTTCCGCTGGGTCCGCTTACCATCCCGTATGTTGAAGAATAAAGAATAGAAGAAACAAAGCCGTTCTCCGAGCTGAGAAACGGCTTTGTTTTTTGTTTTCTTACTTTCTCATTTCATGCTCATTCTTAAGAAGGGTGAACGAGCATATCTCATGGGATTTTTTTCTGTATTGTGTAATCGATAAAGTCGTGGTAGTGTGTTTAAGTTACAGTACAACACAGAGAGTTGAGTAGAGGAGAGTTTGTATGAACACGAATGAGCAAAAACTATCTCGCAGTCTTAAAGCGCGCCATATTATGATGATCGCGCTCGGTGGGGCCATTGGCGCAGGCATGTTTAAAGGAAGCAGTACATCGATAACCTTAGCCGGACCTGGTGTAATACTGGATTACATTATTGGTGGTATCATTTTGCTTTTTGTAATGAAGGGGCTCGCCGAAATGGCGGTCCATAATCCAAAAGCGAAAACGTTCCGGGATTTGCTGGAGCCAGTGCTCGGCCCATTTGTCGGATATTTTTCGGGCTGGATGTATTTTCTTAATTGGGTTTTGGTCATGGCTGCTGAAACAGCGGCTGCCG
>NZ_DFMZ01000049.1:26551-42453 GCF_002375825.1 Aneurinibacillus sp. UBA3580 | reverse complement strand
GCCTGCCGCTCTGTTTTTACAATATTGGTTTCACGGTGTGCCCCTTTGGGTGCTATCCTTGCTTGTATCTATTGGGATTACAATCATTAACTTATTTCATGTGAATATATATGGAGAAACAGAATTTTGGCTGGCCGGTTTAAAAATTGCCGTCTTGGTTTTATTTATTTTGCTTGGTGGAACCCTGCTGTTTACCGGGTATGAAAATCATCCTCCTGTTGGATTTCATCATTTGACCGCTAACGGGGGATTCTTTCCAAATGGAATAGGCGGGCTGGCATCCGCTATGTTAGTTGTCATGTTTTCTTTTGGCGGAAGCGAAACGATTGGGATGACGCTCGGCGAAGCCGAGAATCCCGAGAAGGTACTGCCGCGTGTAGCACGTAGTGTAACGATGCGCATTTTAGTTTTTTACGTACTTCCGATTCTGATTATTGTGAGCCTTGTTCCCTGGAATGGTCTTTCTCATACAGAAAGCCCCTTCGTAACCGTGTTCGAGGCGGTTGGGATCCCTTACGTGGCAGATATTATGAATTTTGTTATGCTGACGGCTGTCTTGTCTGCAACGAATACCGGCATGTACGCCGCTTCACGGATGCTTTATAACCAGGCACTGTGCGGTCAGGCCCCAAAGTTTCTAGCGGCTTTATCTGAACGGCATGTTCCTATACGTGCTCTATTGGTCAGTATTGCTTTTCTATATTTTGGTGTTATTATCGCTTTTTTTACAGATGGAAAAACCTTCGATCATTTCATGGTAATTCCTGGTTATTCAGTGTTGATCGTGTGGATTTTATTAGCGGCGGCACATGTGCGAAGCCGGATACGCACCGGACAAAGGCTTCCGGTCGGGAGTTTGTTTGCCCTTGCTGCGCTGACCCTCATTTTTATCGGCGTCGTCCTTACATCCCCGCTTTATGGTACGCTCATAAGTATAGCAGTTATGCTGTTGATCGCACTTTCATATAAATTTCTGCGTTGAACGCAGCTAGGGAGCCGGAGCAATCGCTCTTTTTTATGGTATAGGAAAGTATATGTCACTTTACAGTGATAAAGTGACATATACTTTCCCTTCATTAGGTTAGCCTGCGATTTTCTTAGGGGATGTTTCTGGTTTTTCTGCTTGCAGGAAACGTTTTGTTTCCGCTACGACCACGCCGCTCAATCCGACCAGACCGATTAAATTTGGAATCGCCATCAGTCCGTTCGCGATGTCAGAAAAGGTCCATACCATCCCGAGTTTTAAGTTCGCACCGACTGCGACCATACCGACAAAAATATAGCGGTAATATCGAACGGCACCTCGGCCCAACAGGTATTCTACGCATTTTTCTCCGTAGTATGCCCAGCCAAGAATTGTCGAATAGGCAAACAAAACAATCGCAATGCCAAGAATCATACTTCCGGCGCTGCCGAATACGGATTGAAAGGCTAACGTTGTCGCTTCCACACCGGTTTTTCCAGATTTCCAGGCGCCGGTTGTAATCAGTACTAGACTGGTAATCGTACATATGACAAACGTATCCAGGAACGTTCCTGTCATAGATACGAGTGCTTGTTTAGCCGGTGCGTTAGTTTTGGCTGCCGCTGCTGCAATCGGCGCGCTTCCCAAACCGGCTTCGTTTGCGAACACACCGCGCGCTACACCGATTTGGATCGCTGTCGCAACCGTGGAGCCGACAAAACCGCCAACAGCTGCCGAGCCGTTGAATGCGCCCGAGAAAATCAGCGAAAACGCTGCAGGCACTTCATCGATATGATAAAAGATAATGAACAAACCGGCGATAATATAGAAAAAAGCTTTCACGGGAACAAAATAGCCGGTGACTTTCCCTATTTTTTTAACCCCGCCTAAAATAACGAGAGCGATAAAAATAGCCATAATCACACCGGTCACAGTTGGAGACATAGAAAAGTTAATTTTCATCGCTTCGGCAACCGAGTTGGACTGTACCATATTTCCGATGCCGAATGAAGCGGTTGTACCAAAAATGGCAAACAGCACCGCCAGCCATTTTTTCCCCAGACCGCGTTCCAGATAATACATCGGACCGCCCGAATATTCCCCGTTCTCGCCCTTGATTCGATATTTTACAGCGAGAATGGCCTCTGAGTATTTTGTTGCCATGCCGAACAGGGCGGTAATCCACATCCAGAATACCGCACCGGGCCCCCCAATGGACACTGCCGTTGCGACACCGGCGATGTTTCCCATTCCGATGGTCGCCGCCATGGCGGTCATTAGTGCCTGAAAGTGGCTAATATCCCCGGCAGAGGATGTATCCTGTGATTTTCCGAACGCCACCTTATGGGCATACCACAGCTTGAAGAACTGCAGGCCCCGCAGGCGTACTGTGAGAAGGATGCCTGTTCCCACAAGCAGGATGAGGGTAGGCAGTCCCCATACATAATGATTGATTGTTTCTAACGCTTGACTTACCGTCTCCATCTCCAAATCTCCTTTGCCGAAAAAATAAAAAACCATTTCATTTAAATGAAATGGTCTCTGAAGATACAAGGATAGAAAAATAAACCGATTCGGAATCGGCATTTCCTGTCGCTTGTCCCTGTCCTTTTACCTGAGAGATTATCCGCCAAACAGGCAGATTTGCTCCTTCGGTGCTCTGTTTCCTTCATGTCGTTTGGGTGACAGAAGGGAGTCTCTCCAGAGATTCGTCCCCATACAGTTCTGCTTGTATTCAAGACCTGAGAGTTTCAAAGCTGTCCGACCAGCTTTTTGCCCCATCGGTAGATCGTTTGATCTTCTCCTGTATGGTTCATCCGATGTTATGTAATTAATAAAGGATATTATAGACACTTACAAAGAAAAAAATCAAGATGAAGGATAAAAGACGCTCTTTTTTAAGTATTTATAATAGATAATTTAAAGCAAAACAACGACGCTGTTCTTGGTGAAGGAACAGCGTCGTTGTTTTGCTTAGGTTCTAATAACAGTGAATTATGCGTTATTTTCCTTTTTGATAATCTCAGCTACGATTTCAAAAGAACGTAGACGGGATTGGTGGTCGAAAATTTGGGCAGTGATCATTAACTCATCCGCCCGGGTTTCATCTAAGAACGACTGCAGCTTCTCTTTAACCGTCTCGGGCCTTCCGATGATGGAGGAGCCAAGCTGCTTATGAAGCACAGCCTTTTCGAACTCGTTGCAGAGTTCGTCTATGTTTTCTACTGGCGGCTGCAGTTTTCCAGGATTGTTTCGGATCAAGTTCAGGAATTGCTGCTGCAAAGAGGTTGCCAGCCAGCGGGCTTTTTCGTCACTATCCGCTGCAATGACGTTAACCCCGACCATTGCATATGGCTCATCAAGCACCTCTGAAGGGCGGAAGCTTTGGCGGTATAATTCCAGGGCCGGCAGCGTATTTTCCGGCGAGAAATGGCTGGCAAAGGCAAATGGCAGTCCGAGCTGTCCGGCCAGTTGGGCGCTAAAGCCGCTTGAGCCCAATAGCCAGATTGGAATATTCAGCCCCTCCCCGGGAATCGCACGGATGCGTCTCACTCCTGAAGTTAAAGACGGGTCAAAGTAGCTCCGCAGCTCAGCCAGTTGCTCGGGGAAATCCTGTCCATCGCTTCTGCTGTCCCGTCGCAAGGCATGTGCAGTGAGCTGATCGGTTCCTGGCGCACGGCCAAGACCAAGATCGATGCGTCCGGGAAACAGAGATTCAAGCGTCCCGAATTGTTCGGCAATCACAAGGGGAGAATGATTCGGGAGCATGATTCCGCCGGAGCCTACCCGGATTTTTGAAGTTCCCGCTGCCACATAGCCAATCACAACCGAAGTCGCTGAACTGGCGATGCCCGGCATATTATGGTGTTCGGCCAGCCAGTATCGCGTATATCCCCACTTCTCCGCATGGCGTGCCAGATCAAGCGTATTTCGGAAAGCATCAGCCGGAGTGCCGCCTTCGACAATCGGAGAAAGATCAAGCACGGAAAATGGAATATCAGATAGTCGTTTTGTGTTAGACATACTTTCATCTTCTTTCTTTATAATGATTCTGCGTTTAGCAGGTAAGCTCTCAAGTAGTTTAACTCTTTATGTATTACCACAAAAGCATAACTATATTCTATCAAAAAATATGTAGCATCTCAAAGTATAGTTATATATTAAAGTAAAGAGATGTATCTTGCATGGCAATCTGTATACCTGTATTATGTTTAAAAACAACTCGTTTGAATAAAGGACAACAGTCTGGATAGAGAAAGGATGAAGCAAAGTGGAAAAACAACTGCCTCCAGGTCAATTTGAAACCGAAAAATGGCCTATTCTTCACGAGGGAGATGTGTATGAATTTGATGAAGCGACATGGGATTTTAGACTTTTTGGTGAAGTGAAAAATGAAACCTCCTTGTCATTTGCTGAAGTGATGAAGCTGCCGAAGACGATATCGACGATCGATATGCATTGCGTTACGAGATGGTCGAAATTTGCTACCACGTTTGAAGGAATTGCGATGCGTGAGCTGGTAAATCTAGTGGAACTTAATGAAGGTGTAAAGTATGTCAAAATATACGGATACTATAACGGCGATCGGTTTGGCTATTCAGCTAATTTGCCGCTTGAAGCCCTGTTAGGGAACGACGCTTTGTTTGTTTATCGCTGGAAAGATCAGCATCATGAGTGGCAGGATATTAGTCCGAAGCATGGATATCCATTACGGTTTATCCCGCCGGCCTCCTTTTATTTGTGGAAAGGTGCCAAATGGGCTTCAGGGATTCGATTTATGAAAGAAGACGAAGCAGGCTTTTGGGAGGAGTTTGGCTATTCCATGACCGCCAACCCGTTTAAAGAGGAACGCTATCGTTGATTAAAGATAAAAATGTTAGGCAGGGGAATGTATGCAAACGAAAGCAACATTACGTTTTACAATAATGGCGCTCCTGGTCGCCATCGGCATTGTCGGCTCGAGCTTTCTCTGGTTTCCGGCCGGCGTTGCCAAAGCGTATCCCGTACAGCATGCGGTCAATATAATCGCCGCAGTAACGTTGGGCCCCGGACCGGCCGTCATCATTGCGTTCATGATTGCACTGATCCGCAATCTGCTTGGGATCGGAACCGTGCTGGCGTTTCCCGGAAGCATCATCGGCGCCTTGCTCGCTGGCCTTCTGTATAAATGGACAGGGAAAACGTATGGGGCGGCCATTGGAGAAGTGATCGGCACGGGTATCATCGGCGCGCTTATTTCGGTGCCTATTGCTTCGCTTCTTCTGGGGAAAAATGCGGGCGCCTTCGCCTTTATCCCTCCGTTTTTCATCAGCAGCCTGGCTGGCGCAATATTAAGCCTGCTGCTGCTTCCTGCGCTGAAGCAGGCGCTGCGTCAGGAGAACAGAGGAAAATCTTCCGCAGAACAGGACATGGAGAAAGCTTCCACGTTATAAGCAATCCCTTCGTCCGCAGAAAGGACAGGCGCACGCGTAAACGCTGCCTGTCCTTTTCTTCGCATACGTATAGTTTCCATTCTTTTATGGGACTGGAATTTCAATTGTTCCATGAAGTCAACTTGGATAAAATCAAAAATAAATATAGTATCAAAGTAATGATGAATAAATACTTGGGAGGGAGCAAATGAAACAGCTCCGAATGTATCTTGCGTTTTCCCGGAAGGCCTTTCAGCGTTCGGCAGCGTATCGATTCGATGCTTGGACCCGCTTGCTTTCCAATGTCATTTTTTTATGTATGTGGGGCTTTATCTGGTACGGGCTATACAGCGGGAAAGAGTCGGTTGCCGGTGTTTCGTTCGAATCGATGTTAAGCTATATCGTGATTAGCCAGATGCTACAGGGGATTCATGGAGCCGGTACACCGTTATGGGAAATTCAAGAGCGGGTGCGAACCGGCGATATCGCCATGGAAATCATGCGGCCTTATGATTATCCCACAAGAACCTTATTTTCTGACCTTGGCAACATTGCTTTTCATTTTCTGACGGCTGTTCTTCCTCTTTATGTGGTGTTGTTCTGGCTGTTCGATCTTTCTATTCCGTCGTCACTAACGCAATGGGGACTCTTCTTGATTTCTGCTGTGATAGGCTATCTGATTCGGTATAGTATTGAACTAACCTTTGGTTTATTTACTTTCTGGTTAATTGAGACAGGCGGGGTGGAAGACATTTTTTATTTTTCGATTTCCTTATTTTCGGGTTCTGTCATTCCGCTGTGGTTTTTTCCCGATTGGCTGGAAAGCGTCGCCCGGTATCTGCCGTTTCAGGGCATTTTTTTTGTACCAAATTCCATCTTCACCGGGCAACTGCAGGGGCAGACATTGGTGGAGGCTCTCCTTGTCCAATTCGTTTGGCTCATCATTTCCTTTCTCATTCTTCGCTTTGTATGGGCAAAGGCGACCTCAAAGATTGTTGTTCAAGGGGGCTAAGAAGGTATGCTTGCATTTTGGCTAAGAGGCTATCGTCTTTATTTTCGCATGGTTGGTGCCAGCATACGCGCTCAAATGCAGTACCGCTATGCTTTTTTCATGAATATTCTGGGCTGGGCGATGAGCTATGCGGGGACGGCGGTTACTATGTGGGTGATGCTATCCTCGTTTAAAGCTCTGGCAGGCTGGACGTTCTGGGAATTGATTTTCCTTTTTGCGTTAGCCGTTCTTTCCTGGGGTGTATGTGTCCTTTTTTTCTCGCATTTTCGCAGTATGGATCAGTATATAGTAAACGGAACATTCGATCGTTTTCTCATTCGTCCGCTGCATCCTTTTTTTCATTTTATGGCGATGAAGTTTGATGTTGGAGCGTTTGGTCAGCTTTTATTCAGCATTGCAGCGGTCGTGATTGCCTACATTCAGCTTGGACTCGATTGGTCATTGTGGAAATGGGGAGTATTTCTTGGCGCTGTTGCCGGAGGGGTTTTCATTCAGAGCGGGATTGTGGTGCTGATTTCTGCTATCGCCTTCTGGACAACACGGTCGGAGCGGTTTTATTGGGTTGTGATGTTTCCCGCAAAAAGCATGATGAACTATCCCTTAACGCTGTACCCACGCATCCTGCAATGGCTCTTTATCTTTATTATGCCTTTTGCCTTTGTGAATTACCTGCCGGCCCTTCTCTTGCTGGACAAGAAACATCCTGTTTATTCACCGTACTGGGGCTCTGTTAGTCTTCTGGTTGGCATCCTGTTTTTCTGGATTTGCTACCGCATTTGGATGCTCGGATTGAGCCGCTATAAAAGTACCGGATCGTAAAGGAGAGGAGAGACGATGAACGCAATCGAAGTCAAGCATTTGTCCAAGCAGTACGTTATCGCGAAGCGGCAAGAGGGAATGTGGGGGGCGATCCGCAGTCTTTTCCACCGGGAATATATCACGAAGACAGCGGTGGAGGATGTGTCCTTTTCCATCGAAGCGGGGGAAATGGTCGGTTATATTGGCCCGAATGGGGCGGGAAAGTCGACGACGATCAAGATGCTGACCGGCATTTTAGTGCCGACTTCCGGAGAAGTGCGCGTAGGAGGGCTTGTTCCTTATAAAGAAAGGCAGAAGAATGCCCGGCAAATCGGTGTTGTTTTCGGACAGCGGTCACAGCTGTGGTGGGATTTGCCGACCATCGAATCATTTGAACTGCTCAAAGAGGTCTACCACATATCTGACCGACGGTATCGCAGAAATATGGACACCTTTACGGAAATTTTGAAATTAGACGAGTTTTTTCAAACCCCGGTCAGGCAGCTATCCTTAGGTCAACGGATGCGCGCTGATATTGCAGCTTCTCTTCTGCACGATCCGTCCATTTTATTCTTGGATGAGCCGACGATCGGGCTGGATGTGGTGGCGAAGGAACGAATGCGGACATTTATCCAGGAGATGAACAAGGAACGGGGCATTACGGTGATTTTGACCACGCATGACATGTCCGATATCGAGAAGCTGTGCAAGAGAATGATACTGATTGATAAGGGGCGTGTCATGTATGATGGAGGATTGGAAAAAATTAAGGAGCATTTCGGCACATCACGCATTTTAATCGTCGATGTAGAGAAGGATATAAGCCTGAACATCGAAGGGGTGGAGGTGATTCGGGAGGAAGGAATTCGGAAATGGCTGCGATTTAACCGTGAGGAATATACGGCTGCCCAGCTCATTCAACAGATTTCCGAAAAGACAGAGATTATAGATATATCTCTGCAGGAGCCGGAAATCGACTCGATTATCCGCCAGATGTATGAACAAGGGTTATAGGATTTTGCGCCTCGCTTTGCCTGCGCGAGAAAAATAAAACAAAGACGCTGTTCTTGTTGAAGGAACAGCGTCTTCGACTTTTGTGATATCTCATAATTTAAACTGTTTTGTTTTCTTTTCCTTTTCGGAGTAAGGAATCAAGGAAATACGATTGGCTTCCGCTAATTGCAAGGTAAATAGACATAGCCAACAGAGCCAAGTCCAGCTCATATCCAGCCATTTGTCCATTCCCCATAAATCCAGCAGATAATTTAGCTGTAAAGATAGCCCCGAGCATAATGATGGCAAACAAAACCGATACAACGCGGGTCCCAATGCCGATGATCATCGCGATACCGCCTTCTTACTTTGTGATTTGTTATTAACTTTTTGTAAGTAAATATACAATGATAATAAAAATGTGTCAATATATTTTTCCCAGATGACGTTGCAAAACGCATAGTCAGAGCTTATGGCAACAAGGCTGCTTTTTTGTTGTTGATGAAAAAGGAGGATTCCGGGCCTGATCGCAAGCAGGGTTGTATAAAATTAAAAAAGGATGTTAAAAAATGGATAGTAGGAAAGGAATCGGACGCAGAAAATAAGGATGGCTAGAACGTCAGTTGCTGAGGGAGGGGATTACATGGAAAATGTAACCGGAACGTCGCTTGTTCATCCGCGGAGTGTGCCGGGCTTGCGGGATAGCGCGGGGCCAGTTGTCCTGACCAACCCGCCTTATACGACGAATTCTCTTCTGGTAGAAGCCAACTGCTTAACTCGAACGATAAAGACACGACGCGGAGAGAAGAAACTGTTGGAGGATATTAATTTTGTTATCGAGCCGCATGAATTTGTGGCAATACTGGGCGGCAGTGGTGCGGGAAAAAGCACGCTGCTTCACGCATTATCCGGCATTCATCCGGCAACAGAGGGAGAGGTCCGGGTGAACGGGCGGAATCTTTATGAAGACTATGATGATTTTCGTTCCTGCATTGGCTATGTACCGCAGGATGATATTGTGCATAGCGGGTTAACGGTAGAAGAAATATTTATGTATTCCTCCCGCCTGCGCTTTCCGGCGGGTACACCGGAAAACACAATAACAGGCAGAGTAAATGAAGTGCTTGAAGAGGTAAGATTAACGGCCCAGCGTTCGCTGCCTGTCAAGGATTTAAGCGGCGGACAACGAAAGCGGGTCAATATCGGCGTTGAATTGGTAACCAGGCCCGGTCTTTTGTTTCTTGATGAAGCCACCTCGGGACTTGACCCGGATTTGGAGAAAACGATGATGGAGCTTCTCGGGGAATTGAAACAGAAGGGCAGCACGATCATCATGGTTACCCATACCACAGCGAATCTTTGGATGTGTGACAAGCTTGTCTTTTTGACCCGGGAAGGACAGCTGGCTTTTTTCGGCTCTCCGTCTGAAGCGCTTAATTACTTCGGTGTAGAAGATGTTGTAGAGATCTATCGAAAGCTTGATACAGAAGAGAATCCGAAGAGCTGGGCTGAGAAGTACAAACAATCCGCTGTTTATCAGAAATATCAAAACCGGGTGAAAGATAGGCAGCGGCCAATCGAACGGGCAGACGGGAATAAGGAACAAGATATGGTGAAAAAAAGCGCCGCTTGTTCCTCATTTTTTGAACAATGGAAGATGCTGACCGGACGTTATATACGGCTGCTTAGCCGGGATAGAAAAAACCTTGTCATCCTGTGTCTTCAAGCCTTCATTATTCCATGTTTGCTTGTCCTTGCTTTTTATCACAGTGCCCCTACGTTCAGGTACAGCGAGTATCGGCCGCAGGATTTGGAGGTAACCCGGCAGATTGTAGCAGCTGGAAAAGTGGAAGAAGTGCAGCAAAACATTCAGGAAGAGAAAAACCGGAGAAGCTTTATGTCCAACTGCATCGCTTTGATGGTATTTACCTCGATATGGTTGGGAACGTCCAATGCAGCGCGGGAAATCGTGAAAGAAAAGGCGATTTACAGAAGGGAGCGGCTAGCCGGCATGCGGGTTGGCCCTTATCTGTTCTCGAAAATTGGCGTGCTGTCGGTTATTTCTTTGATACAAACCCTGCTTCTTGTCTCGATTGTTGCCTGTACGCTTGATCTGCCGGAGTTTTGGCCAAACGTTTTGGCTTTTTTTCTGCTTTCGCTGGCAGGGGGAATGATGGGCCTGGTTATATCGGCCATCGCTTCTAATTCTGATAAAGCGCTTAGCACCATTCCGATTGTACTCGTTCCCCAGATTATTCTGTCGGGAGCGCTTGTACCTATTGCCTATGTAAAGCCTGCATGCATAAAAGCTGTATTTTATCTGGCTGTTAGCAAATGGGGGTACGAGTTAATCGGAGGAGACATTGTTAATATCAACGGGAGAAGCGCCCTGCAGCAGCCGCTCCCCGCGCTGAACGGCAATTTTTCCGCCCACTGGGGCATTCTTGTCCTGTTTATTTTCCTTCTATATGGGATGGCCATCGTATTGCTTCACAGAGATAGGGCCGTTTCAATGCCCGAAGGACGTAAGTGAAGATAGTTCCATTTCTATCGATTCCTTTATTACTAACAACTGAGTTAAAATTGACAAAATTGAGTAAATTATAACTCGATTTTTCTATCACGAAAAGCCGGAATTTCTGTTATTCCTTGTGTTAATAGGGTTTTGGAATTGGTATTGAATTTGCTAATAAAGAATGGCGAGAGAACCATCATCCGTGCGGGTGATGATAAAAACGTAAGTATAATCGATGAAGAGGAGGATTTCTTAGTTATGATTACAAAGGAAAGCATCCAATCCTTTACCCCTACGCTGCCCTATGAATGGTATGTAAATCCGGATATTTTTAACAAAGAAAGGAAACAAATTTTTTCTAAGAATTGGATATTGGTAGGGCATACAAGTCAGGTTAAAAACGAAGGGGACTTCTTTACCTTTGATGTAGCCGGGGAGCCTATTATCGTCACTCATGGAACGGATGGGGAACTGCGCGCCTTTTATAACATTTGCCCGCATCGCGGTACAAAGGTGGAACGCAGTGAGCAGGGAAACAAAAAAGTTTTGCAGTGTGTTTATCATGGATGGACCTTTAAGTTAGATGGACACTTGCACAGAGCCCCTAACTTTACCACAAATGAACTTGGGAAGCACAGCTGCATGAGGTCCATTCGCTTAGAAGTATACCGCTCTATGATTTTTGTGAATTTGGATCCGGATGCCCTTTCCTTCGCGGATGCGTATCAAGAATTTGCAAGCGAGCTGGAGAGATATCCGTTCATGGATTCACTGCTCTTGGTTAAAGAGAATCGCCGGCTTATTGAAGCGAATTGGAAAGCGGTAGTTGATAATTTCCTGGAATGCGATCACTGTTCGATTGCGCATCCGGCATTTGCGAAAACGTTTGACATGTCCAATTACAACCTTGTTCCCTGTGATAAATTCTCCTACCAATACTCAACGGTCAAAGGTAAAGATGACAGTGCAAGTGTACGTTTTTATTGGATCTGGCCAAACATGATGCTAAGTGTATATCCAGGAACCGGAAATATGACCACAACGCAACTTATTCCCATCAGCGCAGAACAGACAATGGCGGTATACCGTTATTACTTTACCGATGTTAACATAACGAAAGAAGAAGAGGACATGATTGCATTTGTCGATCAAGTACGGGAAGAAGATTTCGAGCTGGTAGAGTTACTGCAAATGGGTTTTCGTTCTCAGGCATTCGAGAACGGGATTTACTCTCCTACCGAACATACACTGCATCATTTCCATCAACTGGTTAAAAAGGCAATACAAGAGTAGGCTCTATTGGCTGCCTCTTTATTTTCCTTTGAAAGAAAGCGTTTTAATGAATAAGGAGCTACTGTCAGCAGAAGAGCAGAAAGACATAGCTCCTTGTAAACCAGTGTAAGGTAATAAATAAAGCAATCGAGTTAAAATTGGCTGAATTGAATAAATATTGACTCAATATAGAAACAGAAATTCTGTTATTCCCTGTGTTAATAGGATTTTTTGACCTGGCCTTGGTTTTGCTTAATAAATGAATAGAGAAAGATACGGGGCTCGGAGAGAAAAACATAGCGGAAGTGGGGTTGATAACAGAAGAGTGAAAGCGCTTCAAATTTTGCTGGGATCTCAATAACCGAGGAAAAGAGGGGATAATAAATGAAAAAAATGGTTTATGTATTAAGCGTCATACCGGCTCTTGGATCGCTTGTTATTTTCAATCGGGTTGAACCTTACATTTTGGGGCTGCCATTTGTTCTCTTTTGGTCTATATTGTGGCTTTTTCTTACTTCGATATTTTTATTAATTTTGAATGCGCTTGATCCTGCCAATAAAGGGGGAGAAGAATAATGAATGTAGCCCTTCTTATTATTGCTTTTTTTCTGATTCTATCTATTTGGTTAGGTCTTCGAGCACGCAAAGGTAAAGAAATGAGTATGGAACAGTGGTCCGTAGGCGGACGGGGCTTTGGAGGTCTTTTGGTCTTCTTTCTCCTGGCGGGCGAAATGTTTACGACTTATACTTTCATGGGTGCGAGCGGTAGCACGTACTCAGCGGGGATGCCCACTGCCATATACGCTTTCAACGCTTTCTATTTCGTCCTTGCCTATTGGCTGTTACCACCGATTTGGAAGTACGCCAAAGAAAATAATGTTATCTCCCAATCTGATTTTTACGAAAAAAAATACAAAAGTCCGGCTTTCGGCGTTCTTGTTGCAGTAATCAGCGTTATTTCTATTATTCCGTATCTTATTATGCAATTAAAAGGGCTGGGTATCATCGTATCAGAAGCTTCCTATGGAATGATATCTCCGAATGTTGCGATATGCATTGCGGTACTTTCGATAACGATTTACGTTACGGCCTCAGGCGTTCATAGTTCAGCCTGGACCGCTGTTATCAAAGATATTATTATTCTATCGGTTATGATTTTTATGGGAGTTTATTTTCCGCTGCACTATTATGGCGGTTTTGAACCGATGTTTCAGGCAATTGATGCAGCGAAGCCAGGATTTTTATTATTCCCTGAACAGGGATTAAGCATCTCCTGGTTTATTTCCGCCACGATTATGACAGCGCTTGCTTTTTATATGTTCCCTCATATGTTAACGGGGGTTTTTACGTCAAAAAGCGCAAAAGCACTTCGCTGGAATGCTGCGATTATGCCAATTTACCAGGTTATCATTGTTTTCTCTCTTCTGGTTGGTTTTTCTGCCGTGCTTCAAATTCCAAATTTGAAGGATACGGATTTAGCTTTATTTACGCTGGCTAAGATGTCATTTGACCCCTGGTTCGTCGGAGTGATTGGAGCAGCGGGAGCACTGGCCGCCCTTGTGCCTAGCTCATTGGTGTTGACGTCAACGGCCACCATTCTATCAAAAAACGTGTATAAGGTATGGAAGCCAACCACGACCGATCAACAACTTGCAAGAATAAGCCGGATGCTGGTTCCCGTTATTTCTTTGGTGACTCTTTACTTTACGTTTAACGGCGGTAAATCAATCTTGAACTTGTATCTCATGTCGTATGGCTTCATGGCCCAGATGTTCCCGGCGCTATTCTTTAGCCTCTGGAAAAAGAATCCAGCTACTGTGCAGGGGGCCGCTACCGGGCTGATTGTTTCTATAATAATCATTGCCTATCTCACCATTTCAGGCGCTACAATCGGATCGCTATTCCCATCATTACCACAGGTTATAAAAGATTTGGATGTAGGCTTATTCGTAGTGATTATCAACTTTGTGATAACGCTCGGGGTAAGTGCAGTGACCAGAAAACCAGTGGTTACGGCAGTGAAAAATAGCGATATAAGTACAGACAGACCTTCAGCCTGATATTTCAGAAAACAGAGTGATAAGGTAGGTAAGTGTATCTATAAATTAAAACTCATTTCGGGAGACTGAAAAGGTGCGAATTGTATATCCAGACGCCGACCCGCAAATAAAAGAATTATTAACCAAGGAGTTGCTTTTTAAGCTTAATGGAATTGCTGATTTTGAAATATTTGAAGGGAGGCCTTCCACTCAAGAAGAGTTTCTCCGCAGGGTGCAGGATGCGGATGGAATGCTTTTGGGATGGGGGTTTCCAGCGGACATAATGGAGCGCTGTTCAAGCTTAAAAATTATCTCATTCCTGGGCGCGGGCGTTCATAATTTTATTGATGTAGAGCTTGCTTCCCGCAGAGGGATCACTGTGACGAACACCCCGGATTATGGGAGCAATGCCGTAGCCGAGCATGCAATGGGTTTGCTCTTTGCCCTTGCTAAGAATATCACGCAAAACGATAGAAGAATGAAGCAAGGGAGCTGGGATCCGACAATAAGCAGTTTGGAGCTTAAGGGAAAGATCATCGGATTAATCGGAGTAGGCAGTATTGGCAAAAGGATGGCAGATCTTTGTAAAGCAATAGGTATGCATGTAATCGCCTGGACACAAAATCCTGATGCGCAGCGCAGTAAACAATTGGGGATTCCGTTCGTTGGTTTAGAAGAGCTTCTGGCTAAGTCGGATTGTATCTCCATGCATCTGCCGTAT
The DNA here is from genome assembly GCF_002375825.1 of Aneurinibacillus sp. UBA3580. Taxonomy (NCBI): domain Bacteria; kingdom Bacillati; phylum Bacillota; class Bacilli; order Caryophanales; family Paenibacillaceae; genus Aneurinibacillus; species Aneurinibacillus sp. UBA3580. The sequence goes on along the minus strand of NZ_DFMZ01000049.1, from coordinate 27,727 downwards.
ACGAAGCAAACAGAGAAGTTCATCAGTGAAAGAGAATTTTCCATGATGAAACCGGGGTGTATTTTCATTAATACTGCAAGGGCAGAGTTGGTGGATACCTTTGCCCTGGTAAAGTATCTATCTGTTGGCAAATTAGCTGGGGCCGGCATTGACGTATTTGATGAAGAACCTGTGTCCTCTTGTAATCCCTTGCTCAAACTGGACAATGTCATTTTATCTCCGCATGTTGGTTTTAATACGCCCGAAGCCATTACCAACATTCTGGATATTTCTATTAACAATCTGATAGATTTTTTTGCCGGAACACCTAAAAACGTGGTTACATTATAAAATTTTCGTATGAGGTGAGTAGAGTATGAAAACAAAACTTCCTGTTCTGACTCCTCCTGTTTTTACATCGGTAGAAGAAGAACGTCGACATCGGAAAGCTCGTTTGGCCGGAGCCTTTCGCCTTTTTTCAAAGTGTGGATTCGATGAAGGACTGGCAGGGCATATTACGGTACGGGACCCGGAGTATGCAGATCACTTCTGGGTAAATCCTTATGGAGTTCACTTCAGTCAAATTAAGATGTCGGATTTGATTCTTGTTAATGAGCAAGGAGAAGTGGTAGAAGGAGATGGCTTGTTGAACGGAGCTGCATTTGCTATTCATTCTCGAATCCATTTAGCCCGGCCGGATGTAGTAGCGGCTGCACACGCGCATTCTTTATACGGCAAAGCCTGGTCTTCACTCGGGAGGCTGCTTGATCCGATTACGCAGGATTCATGCAACTTTTATGAAGATCATGCCCTATATAACGATTATCGGGGGATTGTGTTAGATACAGAAGAAGGCGATAGAATCGCTGCCGCTCTGGGTAATAAAAAAGCCGTCATTTTACAAAATCACGGGTTGCTGACTGTAGGAAGAAGTGTAGATGAAGCGGCCTGGCTTTTCATTGCAATGGAACGTTCCTGTCAGGTACAATTACTGGCAGAAGCAGCAGGTAAGCCAAAGCTAATCGATAAGGAGATTGCTAGGTTGACTCATAAAGAAGAGGGTTCCGAAATTTCCGGTTGGTTTAGCTTTCAACCTTTATGGGCTCGTATTGTAAAAGAACAACCGGATTTTATGGATGAATAATCCTGGATATCTATTATTTTTCTGTGAAAACCGTGAGGAAAGAAGGAGAGAAA
>NZ_DFMZ01000049.1:0-26355 GCF_002375825.1 Aneurinibacillus sp. UBA3580 | reverse complement strand
TTTCCTTCGTACCACAAAAGTCAGCCGCTCTTCTCATGATTTTCATGTCGGGGTTGCGGCTGAGGTGCCATGGTGGTTTTATATCATGAAATATATGTAAAGGCGAAAAGAGGAATCGTATGGATAAAACTACAGCCCTGCTTTGGATTGCTATTATTCTTTGGGGAGTTGCTATTGCCCCTGCAAAATGGGCATTAGAATCATTTCCCCCTTTTTTTCTTATGTTTCTTCGATTGTTATTTGCCGGCCTTCTTTTTTTGCCGTACGCTTTGAAGAAAAGGCAGAAAAAGAATGTGCCCATTCCGTGGAAGCGATTATCTATTCTTTCTTTTACAGGGGTTGCAGGATATTCCATGCTGTACACTTTCGGAATTGCTCTTACAAGTGGGACGCACGTAAGTATCATTGATGCTTCTATTCCTTTATTTATCCTGCTACTTTCGGCGTTTTACTTGAAGGAAAAGATTATGTATATACAGTGGATTGCACTTGCGATAGGGACACTCGGGGTTCTATTTATTTCATTGCCAATAACCAATATAGTAATAACTTCAGAAGCATCCGATTTGAATGGTTCCTCTTTTGTGGGAGATATGCTTATCTTAGCAAGCGCGTGGTTGTTTGCTTTTTATACGATACAGCTGAAGCGGCCTCAGGCTGAAGCGGCATTGTCTAGTGAGATGTTTACTGCGTTAACACTCATACTGGGAGCATTAGTAGTCTGTCCTTTTGCACTTGTTGAAATGTTTTTGTACGGATGGTCAGTAGAAGTTACTGTGAAAAGCTGGTGGAGTCTTTGCTTTTTAGTACTGGGTTCTTCCATTCTAGCGTACTGGTGTTGGAATACAGCATTAGAAAAGGTTTCAGGAGCCAGGAGTGGGATTTATCTTAACATCCTTCCCTTAGTCAGTATTTTAGCTTCTGTTGTTTTTTTACATGAGAAATTGACGGGGAAAATTATTCTGGGAGGGATATTCGTGCTAATAGGAGTAGTAATGGCAGAAAAAGCGTCACGTACTCAGCATAGAAAGGGTGTATATAACGCTGTAATCGAAAAAGCAGCGCAAGAAAAAGAAGTTAAAGAAAAGGAAACAACCGCTTAGATACGGTTATTTCCTTAAGGTGTCAGAAAACCTTATTTAACATTTTTCCGAAAGAAGTCTTCCACTTCTAAACGTGAAGGTGTGATGACGCTCGTGAAAGTGGGAGATGAATGTCGGTGAGACGGTGCCTACCCTTGCTTCTTGCAGAACATTTGATCCCTTGGTATACTCTTCTTACGTCCCATCAAATCAGGATGATAGGAAAGGAGGGGGGGCGTATGATTCGTGCGAAGAAAGTGTATTTTCATGCATCGAAAGCCGAGCAGGATCGGTTATTTGCCTGCAATCGTGAATCGGCACGTGTCTGGAATGAATGCTTACGGTTGGCAAAGAACTTCTACCTCGAACATAAAAAATGGATGTCCAAGTCCGAGCTTCAGAAACAAACCAAAGGAAAATTCCACTTACATAGCCAATCCATCCAGGCCGTTTGCCACAAATACCTTTTCGCCAGAGACTCCTCCCATCAGGCTATCAAAAAAGGACATACAACCACACGCTATCCCTACAAGAAAAAGAACCATTACAACACCAAATGGGTAAAAGACGGCTTCAAGATTCACCCAAACGGAAAAATCGAACTCTCCATGGGCATCCACAATGGAAAACGGGAAAAACCAATCGTCGTTCATGCATCGAATCTGCCACAAGGACACATCAAGGAAATTGAATTGTGTTACGACAACGGACTGTATCTGGCCGTTTCGTTTGAAGATGGACAAGAGAAGAAGGAATATCAATCCGGACAAGCGGTTGGGGTGGACCTGGGTGAAATTCACACGCTGGCTGCTTTCTGTGAAAATGGGCAAGCCTTAATCATAACAGGCAGGAAAATACGGACCCTTCACCGTTTACGCAATAAGAAGCTCGCTGAAATCCAGCGTCTGCAATCAAAATGTAAAAAAGGATCCCGCCAGTGGAAAAAATACCAACGAGCCAAACAATATATGCTGTCCAAATCCGGGAAACAACTTCAAGATGCGCTGCACAAAGCGACCCGAAATTTTGTGGAATGGTGCGTAAAACAAGCCGTTTCCGATGTGTATATAGGAAATCCGGAAGGGGTGCAGCGAAACACCCGCAAGAAAAAGAAAACAAGCCGTAAACAAGCTCAGAAATTATCCAACTGGTCTTTTGGAAAAGTCAAGGCGTATCTCAAGTATAAATTGATGCAGGATGGCATCCACATGCAAGAAGTGGATGAATCGTATACGAGTCAGACATGTCCTGTCTGCAAGAAGAAAAAGAAAGTGTCTTCTAGAAACTATGTGTGCTCATGTGGGTACCAGGAACATCGGGATATCCACGGTGCGCGCAATATTCTGAGCAAAGCCATCTATGGTGACATTCGACATTTCGATGTGCCAACGACACAAAAGTATCTACGGATTGCGTAAGCAAGAAGTAGTAGAAGGTCGGTTCCGACCCAGCTATACGGAAAACGTATAGATGTTGCTTACTTACGTATCGAGAGGACTTCCGATTGGATATCGAGCGTGAGAGGCACATCCTCTTATGCGCAGAAGCCTCATCGATAGGGTTGGTAAGAAACTCCCACCTCTAAGCGTAGGTGGGAGAGGTTCATCAAAAAGCACCTTACGGGGGTGTTCTCGTAAGAGGTCGTACTATCCTTTAATTTTTAGTATCCTTTTCAGTTTTTGTATCTCTTTGGCGACATAGCTTGCGCTAAAATCAGAGCCAAGAATCGCAATGACTGTCTCATTCTCATCATGAATCGGCGCTATGCTGGATTTCCACTCTCCGAACTTATCCATGTAAATTGGCGTGACGCCGACATGACCTTTAAAGGCATTGTAGACAACTCTCATCATGTCTTTCGGTCCTTTATATTCCTCCCCTGGTTTAATGGCAAGCCTCTGGTCTGCAACCAGGTTAATAATACGTCCATCCTCTTTCATCATCCAAATGTAATTCCACTGAATCTTTCCCTCAAGCTCACGAATCATCGTCAGCTTTTTTTGCAGCTTTTGATAGTAGGGATTCGTTACGGACGGATTGCGTTTTAACTGTTTGACATCGTCACTGTTCAGTGAAGCGGCAGTTACAATGGCAACCGAACGCAGCTGTTTGTTTAATTCTTGTTCCAATACATCGAATTCTTTTTCATTCTGTTCTATTTGATGCCGTTTTTTCTTTTCTTTTAGCTTTTTGTACTTACGGCTCATTGTAGGCTGGCTGATTTGCAGTGCCTTGGCTGCCACCTTAATCGAGCTGTATTGCTTCATAGCCAACTCCAATAGTTGCTCTTCCACCTGTTCCAGAGCGGTTTGCAAGGGAACAACGGTTTGAAGAGACACAAGGTTTTTTTCTTGAGCGAGCGGGTTAGCTAGATAGGTTTGAAGAAGAGGAGCTGTAATCACAGGCATTTCCGTTGTGACGACGATACGTTCAATGATATGTTCCAGTTCACGTACATTTCCATGCCATGGATAGACCGTCAACAACTCTGTGGCCTCCATACTGAATTCTATGCTCTTTTGATAAGTTTGGTTGTATTTACAGAGAAAACACTCCGCCAATAGGGCAATGTCTTCGGTTCGTTCCCGGAGTGCAGGAATATGAATCGGTACTACATTCAAGCGGTAATACAAATCTTTGCGGAACGTTCCTTCCTGGACCTTTTGTTCAAGGTTTTGATTGGTTGCGGCGATGATTTGAATGTCAATTTTTATCGGCTGGGTTCCTCCGATAGGGGTTACTTCCTTTTCTTGCAGGACACGCAAAAGTTTCACCTGCAGATGCAGTGGCAATTCACCGATTTCATCAAGGAAGAGCACGCCGGTATGCGCCAGGGGAAAATAACCTGCTTTTCCTTTAGGATCGGCACCGGTAAATGCTCCGCGAGTATAGCCGAATAATTCGGATTCTAATAAATTCTCTGGAATGGCACCGCAATTTACTTTAATAAACGGTTTATCGGCGCGGCTTCCGTGCCGATGGATGAGGGTGGCGATTTTTTCTTTCCCTACGCCGGATTCGCCTGTAAGCAGGGTAGAGGCGGAGGTTTGTGCCACTTGTTTGGCCTGTCGAATGACATGTCGCATCTTTTTACTTGTGAAAATGAGGCCCGGGATGGACGCCTCCTCTTCTTTCTTTCTATTCATATGTGAAATCATGGGCTGCACTTGAGATTCATGCATAAGTTTGCGGAATGCAATGATGACAAGGGGGTCTTTTTCTGCCTGATATATCGGGATAGTTGTCACCATTACTTCTTCCCCGTCCCACGTTTTCTGTAGGGTTGTCGATTTGGTGCGCAGTTGAAACGCAGATTGTGCAATCGCACTCGGCATCGGATACCTGTCCAGTACGCCTTGTGTCTCCCATACTACCGCACCGTGGCGATTGCATACGAGTATGTCATCGTAAAAAGAGAGGAGCATTGTTTGTAAGGCGGAATAAATCTCTTCGACTGTGAGCGGCATAGCTGGAACCATAAACAACCTCCTGTTCTTAGGTATTAGATTATTATCATTGTAACATAAAAAATAACAAAAAATTCAGACTTAATATATAATTTCACAGATGCATTTTTTTATTGTTATTTTCATAGAAAGCAGACGCAGCCAAGCATAGAAAATCAAGTAATACAGCCGTTTTGAGAGTTGGCACAGCATTTGCGATAGAAAAAAGACAAAAAAGGAAAGGAGGAATAGGTTTTGAATGACAATATGTCCGTTACCCCACAAGAAGATTCATTTGTGACGCAGTTGCTTGCGGAGTTAGACACACGCGTCCAGCAGTATGAGAGTGATACGGAGGCGAGCGTAGAACGGATGAGGATAGGTGACGTCTTCCTTCCTCTTCTCATCACGGTGCTGATTGCGTTAGGGTTTGTACTCACCATCAAATGAGAGAGGGGAAACATGTATGGCTGAGAAGTCCCGATTGATTTCCGATGAAGTGCAATTTGGTTTTTTGCCAGCCAAAAAAAATGAACGGGAATTTGGTTTTTTGGATTTGATGTTTGTCCAATCCGGTTTTGGAATTGCCGCTTGGTGTTTTTTGGTTGGAGGGCTGACGGGCTCCGTCTTAAATGCCAAGGATTCAATTTTCACCATTCTCTTTGGTAATGCATTTCCCGTATTTCTCATCGTTCCGATTGCCGTTTTATTTGCACGGTATGGGGTGGATACGTTCATTGGCTTTCGTAGTGCGCTTGGCTACAAGGGCTCGGACATCTTTTTTGTGATGTTTGCGGTGTTAAACCTGGGCTGGATTTCCATCGCCTGTTTTATGGTTGGGGAGGCATCCACCAAACTGTTAGAGTTGTTCGGTGCCGGCGCGTTTTGGACAGCACGCGAGACTGGCGCGCCCATCTTTGCGATTCTAGCGTTCTTCATCGCCTTCAGTGTCGCGTTTCAGGGACCGGTAGCTATCAAATGGTTTACACGAATTGGGGTTCCCTCCATTTTGCTTGTGCTCATTGGATTGATTGTTGTGGTGTTATTCAAAGAGGGACCAGCGAAACTGTTTGCGCTGCAGCCTGCGAGTCCGTATGATTCGTATGCGCGTTCGATTGCGACAGCATTGGAGTGGAACGTTGGGCTTGGCTTTTCCTGGTTACCGTATATCGGGCAGTACAGCCGACTGGCAAAAAGCGAGAAATCTGCTTTTACCGGCAGCTTCTTTGCCTATGGTGTTGTGTTAAACATTGCGGCGATTATGGGTGCGCTCACCTCTTTGCTCGTGGCTTCCTTGTATCCAACCGATTGGATGGTTGCAATTGGAGGAAAGGTACTCGGGTTTTTGGGCCTTATGCTTCTCGTTGTGGGAAACGTGACATCTGCGGTCTTGCTTATCTATTCTCAGGGCATTAGCTTTAAAACCGTGTTTCCCAAACAGAAATGGTGGATGGCCCTGGCGACGACGATTCCGGCGGCAATATTGATGAGCAGCCCATCCTTTTATGACGCTTACGGTCGTTTTCTTTCGATGATTTCGTATGTTATGGCAGTGTTTGGCGGTATCATTATTGCTGATTTCTTCTTGGTGAAAAAGCAAAAAATCTCCCTGCGAGATTTATATAACCGTCAGGGTATCTACACATTCTGGCACGGGGTTAACCCCTCGGCCGTCGTTAGCTTTATTGTGGGCACGGTAGTGTATTGGTGGATGTACAATCCGCTGAAAGATGAAGCCAGCCCCTTTTTTAACTACATGAGTGCCGGCATCCCCGCGTATTTTGCCGCTGGGATTGTCTACTATATTTGTGCTGCGTTTTTGTTCCGCTACCATACCCAGGACATAGCGGAAGGAAGCGGTGTTGCGCAAGAACATATTTCCTAACTCTATTAAATAAAAGGAGGATTCCGAATGGAAAACGTAGTCCGAGATGAACAAAGCATGGAGGAAGAAGCAACATTAGTGGTGCATATGTACATTGATGGGCAGTGGGTGGAAGGCGCTGCCGGAGAGACACGAGACATTGTGAATCCGGCCAATGGACGCACCATTGCGACAGCGGTGGAAGGTACGGCAGAAGACGCCGGGCGCGCCATCCAGGCGGCAAAGCGGGCATTTTATACAACATGGTGGGACACCCCGGCTATCGAACGCGCCAAACTGCTGTTTGATGTAGCGAGGAAGCTGGAAGAACGCGGCGATGAGTTTGCCAAAACGGAAACCTTAAATAACGGAAAACCACTGCGAGAAGCCATCTTTGATGTATATGATACGATTTCCTGTTTTAAATACTATGCGGGACTGGCGACGAAGCCGCACGGACAAACGTACGAAGTACCGGATCCACAGCAAGCCATGGTTGTACGCGAACCAATCGGGGTGTGCGGACAGATTGTGCCGTGGAACTATCCGCTAATGATGGCAGCCTGGAAGCTCGCACCTGCACTGGCGGCCGGTAACACGGTAGTATTCAAGCCGTCTGAGTTGACACCGCTCTCTGCAGTGAAATTATTCGAAATATTCGAAGAAGTTGGCTTCCCGCGCGGCGTTGTCAATTTGGTGCTTGGCGCCGGAGCGACGGTCGGTCAGGAGATTGCAGCAAGCCATGATGTGGACAAAGTGGCCTTTACAGGCGGAACAGCTACAGGACGGAAAATCATGGAAGCATCATTAGGAAATCTAAAAAAGGTTTCGCTGGAGTTGGGCGGAAAATCGCCGAATGTGGTGTTTGCGGATGCAGATTTTGATACTGCAGTTGATTATGCACTGTTTGGCATTTTCGCTAATCAAGGCCAGGTATGCTCGGCAGGCTCCAGGCTTTTATTAGAAGAGTCTATTCATGATGCGTTTATAGAAGCGCTTATCAAAAAAGCAAAAACCATCCAGGTCGGACCGGGACTTGACCAGCGAAGCCAGATGGGGCCGCTAATTTCGGAGGCTCATATGGAAAAAGTGCTGCGCTACATTGAAATCGGCAAGCAGGAAGGAGCAACGCTGGTGCACGGAGGCAAACGCATCACGGAAGGTAAATTGAAAGACGGCTATTTTGTGGAACCGACGATTTTTACCAACACTCGTCCGGACATGCGCATTGTACAGGAAGAAATTTTTGGTCCAGTCCTGGCCATTCAGACATTTAAAAGTGAAGAAGAGGCCATTCACCTGGCAAATGATACGATTTACGGCTTAGCCGGTGCGGTGTTTACAAATGATGTATCTCGTGCCTTCCGGGTGGTAAAGCGCATTCGAGCTGGTATTACATGGATTAATTCGTATCATCCGACTTACAATGAAGCGCCTTGGGGCGGCTACAAGCAGAGCGGGCACGGACGTGAACTTGGTACATTTGGCTATGAAGCGTATACGGAAGTCAAGCAAATCAATAACAATCTGAAAGTCGAACCGATTGGCTGGTTTGACTGAGCTAACAACAGCACTGTGTTGGTTTGGAAAGTCAATAGGATGCAAATGACAGGAAAGGGGCAGGATGATGAGCACGGTAAATGAAGAAAAAGCACGGCAGGTACAGGAGCAGTTGACAGTAGATTTTACAGACACGGCGTTTGGCTGTTTTAGCTCCCGACATAAGTTTTGTCGGGAAATCTGCCCGGTGTTTCAAGTGACCGGAAATGAACAGCATACTTCTTATGGCTTCCATGCCAACATTGTGGCGATGTCACAAAACGAGGCGACGCTTGCGGATGTGTTTGATGACTACAAGCATTGTTTACGCTGCGGCGCCTGTGAGACGCGCTGTCCGAATACGCTGTTTACTGGTGATTTTTATTTGAATCGTACGCGAACAACGGACGTTGTTGCTGAGGTACGGGCAGCAGCTGTTGAGGCGGGGATTGAGGATTCCGCATGGAAGAAATGGGCGGAGGATACGATTAAATACAAAAATGAAATGCAGGGAGACCCGGAAAAAGTCGCAGATTGGGCCGATGATTTCAATCTGCCACGAGGCGGAGACACCATCTTATTCTGCGATTGCGAAGCTGCATTCAAGCGTATCTCCGTACCAAAGGCGATTGCGAAAGTACTGCAGTTGGCTGGTGTTGAATTCGGACTGATGTACGATCAATGGTGCTGTGGTGGGCCGCTCATGGAGATGGGCTACCGCAAAGAAGCCGAAATGTTTGCACGCCACAACATAGATGACTGGAAGCGATGCGGGGCAAAACGGATTGTCACGCTCGATCCGCATGATTATCTAACGTTTAAACATGAATACCCGCGCTATTTCCCGGAAGCGGCTGAGTTTGAGATTTTACACATTACCGATTTGGTGGATGAGCTGCTGCAGGAAGGTAAATTAAAGTTTACCCACGAGGTTAACAAAACAGTAACGTACCATGATCCGTGTCGCTTAAACAAGCGGGGAGGCATTTGGGAGTCGCCGCGCAACATCTTACGTGCTATTCCGGGTCTGACATTCATTGATGTAGACCATATCACGCAGTGGGCGTATTGCTCTGGCGGCGGTGGCGGGCTGGCACAGGCAAAGCCTGAACTTACTAAGGAAATTTCGACTCGCCGTGTTCGGGCAGCTGAAAATATCGGTGCTGAGGCGATTGTAAGTGCCTGCGTTTGGTCGGAGCGTCCGCTTACAGAGCGGGTGAAGGATGGCACGACGGCCCTCGAAGTCTATGACATTATGGATATCGTAGCGCTGGCCGTAGGCTACGATGTATTGGAGGGGAATATATGACAACGTCTTATACCCGCGTGGACGACATTGTCTTAAACGACCTGCGAAAAGTGCTATCAGCCGAGCGCGTGACGGATGCACCGCAGGCCCGGTTTCAGCGCACAATTGTTCCAGCACCGTTTCCCATTCATCGCATTAAAGATTATATGCCGGATTTGGTTGTGTTTCCGGAGACGCGAGAGGAAGTTGTAGAAATTGTAAAAATTGCCAACGAGCACAACGTGCCCATTGTGCCGCGGGGCGGCGGCACAGGATTGACCGATGGTGCCGTACCGCTGCGACGAGGCATTATTGTTGACATGAAACGAATGAAGAAGATTATCGAGCTGGATTTGGAAAACCGTACGGTAACCGTACAGCCCGGCATCAACATGCTGAAGCTGAATGAATACCTGGCGCCATACGGGGTGTTCTACCCGGATGATCCGGCTTCCTATCCAGTGGCGACCCTGTCGGGACGTGTGGGGACCGGCGGACTATCGCTCATCGGCGCACGGTATGGTCATACCCGTGATTTGGTTGTCAGTCTTGAAGTGGTAGTGGCCAATGGCGAAGTCGTGCGGGTTGGCGAAGGGGGAGGCAAAAAGACGCGTAAATCTTCCTCCGGATACCGGTTAAAGGATTTGTTCATCGGTCACCAGGGTACGCTTGGTATTACAACCGAAGTTACACTCGAACTGGTGAAGCTGCCAGAAGCCGTGTTCCCTGCCTTCTTTATGTATGATGATTTTCAAACGGCATACAAAGCGTTAAAGGAGTTTACCGAGTGCGGCCTTGCAACTATGGCCTCCTGCATCCTGTTTGACGAACGAAAAATCGCCTATTTACGTCGGGACGACGAAGCGTGGATTCCGGCTCCGGAATGGTTGGATGGTATTATCTGCGTATGCTTGTACGGCTATGAGGATGAAGTCGAAGTTGGCAAAAGGCGCATCATGGAGATTGCTGCACGCACCGGCGGGGTGTATGCGGGGGAGGAGATTTCCGAAGGCGACTGGGCGTCCCGTCATGATCGGTATGCCACGCCGCTGCATGGGCGAAAAAAAGACGGGCAGGTAGTGCGCATGAGCTGGCACTGTGAGGATGCCTCGATTACCTACAGCGAGCTTTTGGCAGTGAAAGACAAATGGCACAAGGTAGTCGATGACTTAATCGAGAAATACGACATTTTTGATAACTGGGGTATTTTTATGTATGCACAAAATCCATTTCGGGGGTACGGGGACTACTTAATGGAAATTGATGTCGGAATTCAGGACCAAAAGTTGGATGACGAAACGTGGAAAGCGTGGAGCGATGCAAAAAAAGAAATTTCCCGTATTGCGTTAGAGCATGGTGGATCTATGAGCTCGTGCCACGGATCGACCCGTGACGGAGAAGTGGAACTGATTGCGGATGAACTGGGGTACGGTTATGAAATTATGAAAATGATTAAGCGCAACCTCGATCCGAATAATATTATGAATCCTGGCAAATATCTATTGGATTGCGCCTATGATATAGAAAGTGAGGCGAAGGTATGAAGAAGAAAGCGGTAGAGACGCATCACATTACAGTCGATGGCATTTATCGAGTGGACCCGGCCCGAATGAAGCAAGTGCATCAGGACGTAAGTGACACCGAACAACGAAAAATCATCCGTGATCGCGTGAGTTACCTGGAATGGATGCAGCATCATTTTGCGAAAAAAGTGGTGCCCCCTCATGAGGATGGACAGTAACAATGGGAGCAATCGGTAAACCGAGTATCCTAATTGTCTATGACCCGCGGATGCGACTGGTACCGGAGTTAGCGCAGTTCATCGCAGGTGGAGTGGTCAAAGGCGGTGGGGTGCCGACGCTATGTTCGACAGGAATGATTACGCTGGAGGAATTGAAAGCCGCCGACGGAATGGCCGTAGGTTGCGCAAATTGGACCGGTGTAACATCGGTGTTGAAAACATGGTTCGACTCGCTTGGATCCCAATGGGAAGAAGGTACGTTCAATGGTAAGGCTGGCGCTGCATTTACCATTGGGGATGGACCTGGAGCCGGTACGGAGTTTACCCTGTGGAGCATTCTGCATTGGATGATGGCCAACGGCATGGTGGCGGTCGGACTACCCTGGATGGAAGAGATGAAGCAGGGTGGTTCGTACTATGGGGCTGCGGCAAGCCGAGGCGTCATCGAGGAGGCAGAGCAGCGAATGGCACAGCAATTGGGCATCCGACTGGCGCAAGTGGCCGACGCGCTGAAGAAACAAAACGCTTTTGGGATACTTTAACAAACGTGTAACCTTATTCGGCGGGGCTTCATAGATAGGAAAGAAGGGAGGAGTTCCTTGAGGCTGACCCAAAAGGTCATGTTACATGCCCTTTTGGGTCAGCCCCTTTCTTAATTTATAGAGGTCAAAAAAGGACAGATCCATCAACAGGTGAAGTCTGTCAAAAATCAAGAAAAACGTATAATAAATGGTTATGATTCAATTTATAGGTGTTAAATACAAAAGAAGTTAACGCTCTATACTCTTATTAAAATATTCTTGCACCGGAACTGAAAGCTAAAAAGATGCAGTTCCTTTTTGATATCTCTTTTAAGAAGAGTGATTTTTTATGAAGTTAAACGGCTGCAAATTTGTAGCCTACTCCCCGAACCGTAATAATATAGCGCGGATTCAGCGCATTTTCCTCAATGCTTTTTCTTAGACTCGAAATATGTACAACCACCGTTCTTTTTTCACTCAGCGTATCCATGCCCCATATCCTATCGAGTAATTGTTCCGGAGAAAAGACACGATTTGGATTTTGTACTAAAAAGGCAAGCAAATCAAACTCTTTTGCCGTCAACTGGATCTTCTCATTATCCCGGAACACTTCCCGGGAATACATATTGATACGAAAGTTATCAAAATGAAGGTAGTGTTCATTTTGACTTTCTTTTTGCTTTTGTAAAATGCGGTTCCTGCGTAAATGAGCACGAACACGGGCCATTAACACGCCGATGTTAAATGGTTTTTCGATGTAGTCATCTCCTCCAACGCTTAGTCCTAAAATTTTATCATTATCTTTATTTTTACAGCTCACAAAAATGATTGGACAAGAAGTAAGCATACGCAGCTGCTGGCAGATCTCCATTCCATCTGAATCTGGAAGCATCACATCAAGAAGAATAAGGGAAGGGGGGTTTTTTTTAACATGTTCAATCGCCTCCCGCCCAAGTGAAGTTATGGAATAAGGCAAAGCTTCCTGTTCAAAACAAACAGCCAACAATTTTTGAATCTCTCTATCATCTTCAATAATAAGAATTGGTTCCATAATTTTCACCTCTTTAAACAATAGTTAATAAATTTTCTTAATTAAATCGATGATAAAGTAGAAATCCAGCAAATTTTAATATAAATCATTAGGCCTACTAAAAGGGTACCTCTTTTTTGTTATCATTTACTTTTTTATCCAATCAATGCGCGTGGTATCAAATAAACTTTACCAGAAGTTGATTCTCCTTTAATTAAAAACCAACTTTCATTTACCAAACAATAGGTAGAATGTTTTAAAAGTTAAGAATATTTGAGAGGGGTGCGAAAGTGGAACATATTAAACCTTTAAATTGGAAAGGAAAGCGATTACAGAAAATAATTGACGTCAAGAAAGAGCCAGAGGTTGAAGGGCTTTCTTTGCTGCCAATGGGATGCGCAACGCTTTTTGATCCAGGATGGGAAACAGATTTTTCAGGCATGGTGCTTGATGGATTATGTCAGCCGCATTATCGAGATATTTATGGCTGCTATGGAGATTGCTGGTGGGCGGCTCAGGTTCCTGATGGGTTAACCAACTATGGTTCCTACTCTGATGAATGTCCGGTAGCAGCCAATGACTGGCGAAAACTCAACTATGTAAAACCATAGAAAAGGAGGGGGGAACATGTCCAAAAGACGACTTGGTATTTTAATATCCTGTATTGCCCTGCTACTTGTAGCTCTGGCTATTTTTACACTGGTTAATAACAAAAAGAGTATAAATGTGATGCAGCAAGCAGCAAAGCAGCAGTCTGCGGAAAGTACAGGGCAAATCCATGTCAGCAAACAGGTACAAGCCTCCTGCATGAGCTGTCATGCGGTTGATAACAATGGAAAGCTGGCTCGAATCGAATATATGAGAAAAACACCAGAAGGCTGGTCGCAGACCATCGCCCGGATGGAACGAATTCATGGTTTAAAAATTACAGATGACGAAAGAAAAATCCTGATTAAAGACTTAAGTGAACAGCGGGGTCTGGCACCGTCTGAAGCAGAACCGGTGAGGTATTGGGTAGAAAATAAACCTTCTTACACAGAAGCTGACTCGCCTAATCCAAATGTGCAAAATGGCTGTATCGCCTGTCATGCGGGAGGACGATTTATGGCCCAGCGGAGGACGGAAGAAGAATGGAAAAATCTCAAGGATTTCCACCTTGTCATGTTCCCCTCCACGTATTTAAATAACCGGCATTTAGATTGGCCGAAGGTGGCGGATGCTGCTCTCGATTATTTGGCCACGCAATATCCGGAGAAGACAGCAGCATGGGATGAATGGAAAGGAAAGCATTATGAAGCACAGGGAAAATGGAAAGTTGTTGGATACCGTGGTACGCAGGGATTCTATGTCGGGGATAGTGAAATTCAGAAAGCAGGGGATGGATATTCGGAAAATAAATCCATTCGCTATATGAATGCGGGCAATTCTGAGACATTAACAGGAAAGATACAGATGTATTCGGGGTATACCCTGCGCACTCAATATGATCAGCAGGGAAAGAAGCTGCAAGGGGTCTTTAATATATTAGAGAATGGAAATGAGATAAAAGGAGGCTGGGCGGAAACGAAAGATGCCGGCATTACCGGGGAAGAGACCTATTATAAAGTTCAAACCGAAAAGCCGGAAGTTGTCCATATGGAACCTGCGGCGATCCAGCAGGGCAAAACCAGTGAACTAACTTTATACGGAATGAATTTAAAAAAGTTAACCGCACAGAGCATGAAGTTTCCTGAAGGAGTGACAGTAAAAAGCGTAGCAGCATCCTCTAATGATATCGTAAAGCTTACTGTTACCGTTGATAAAAACGCCCCTATCGGATCATTCTCTATCGCTTCTGATAAAGCGAATGTTCATGAAAATCTTACTGTATATGATCGGGTGGATTATCTAAAAGCGACCCCATCTTACGCAGTGGCAAGAATGGGTGGAGCAGGTCCAATGCATAAAGTAAGTACACAGTTTACCGCCTACACATACAGCAATGGAAAAGATGGCAAAAAGGGAACAGCGGACGATCTTAAGCTAATGGCTGTACCAGCAAAGTGGACGCTCGGTCCATATCCAGAAGAAATCAAGAATGATGAAGATCTTAAATATATCGGAAAAATAGCTGAGAATGGATTATTTACTCCATCGATAGAGGGAGTGAATAAAGAACGACCTTATACAGCAGAAAATGTAGGAAGTGTTACTGCTATCGCATCATATACGTGGAACGGAAAAACCTTTATTGGAAAAGCACATCTCGTTACTGCGGTTCCAGATTATTCAAATGTCGTTAACTAAGGTAAGGGAGGATTTTTATGCAGAAAATGCAGCTCAGCAACTACATCCAGTTTCATGTCGGGAATCAGTCATATTTGTTCCATGGCCTTACCGGAAATATCCTTGCTCTTGATGAAACGGCGGCAGATTTTGTTGCATTTGTACAAAAACATGGCGAATCCTCTGGAGATAGTTGGATTTTTGATCCGGAGAAGTATGTTAGTAAGATGGATACGACTGAAAAGTATCAAAAAATGCTGAAGGAATTCATGGATTTAGAAATTCTTCAGTACGTGGAAGAGAGTGAGGGGAGACGATTCTCCCTTACTCCACCGTCTCCGGCACTTACAGAAAATATGCCTGTAAAAACATTGGTGATACATCTGGTCAATGAATGCAATTTGCGCTGTACCTATTGTTATGCTGGTGACGGAGAGTATGGGGCACCGCAAAAGTATTTATCAAAAGAAGTTGCGGAACAAGCCGTTCACTTCCTTATGGAGAACAGCGGAGAAGAAACGTCCGTTACCCTGGTTTTATTTGGGGGAGAACCATTTTTAAACTGGGACGTATTAAAGCATCTTGTAGAATATAGCACAGAGCAGGGGAAGAAGTGGGGAAAAAAAGTACAGTACTCACTTACGACCAATGGAACTCTTCTGTCCCCTGCGCGCATTAAATTTTTGAATCAGTATTCAGTTGGCGTATCTGTCAGCATGGATGGAACGAAAGAAGCGCATGATAAAAATCGTTTCTTTGCAGGTGGACAGGGCTCCTACGATCAGGTCAACAAAAATGTAAATCGACTCATCGAAGGACATCAAAGTGCGCCGGTGGGAACCCGAGTTACCGTGACCAAAGGCTTTGAAAAAATTGAGGCATCTCTTCAGCATTTGTTATCCAAAGGATTTTACGAAGTGGGATTTGCCCCGGTAACCGAACCGGACACCAATCTCATGTTAAACGATAGAGATTTGCAGGAACTGCTACGCCAGTTTGAGGAAATTGCAGATTTGTATGTGGAAAACGCCATCCATAATCGCTATCTGGGATTTTCCAATATGACCAACCTATTAAAAGAGCTCCACATGGGGACAAACAAAGCGTATGGATGCGGAGCCGGTCTTGGATTTTTTGCGGTAAGTCCAGACGGCGGCTTATATTTGTGCCACCGTTTTAATGAAGACGAACGTTTTAAACTCGGTGATATCTATTCCGGTGTTCATCGGCAGAAGCAAAAAGAGATGCTCTCAGAGTTGCATGTCGACCGTAAAGAATCATGCAAAACATGTGCATTGAAGCATATTTGCTCAGGTGGATGCTATTATGAAGCAATGGAAAGACAGGGTGATTACCGTAAGCCAAATGCACACTACTGTAATTGGATGCATGAGTGGATTACCATCGGATTAAAAACATATGTAAGAATATTGGAACACAATCCAGATTTTCTCGACCGAATCGCGGGGATTGATAAAGAGAGGTGTGTGAGTAACTAATGATAAAAAAATTGTTGTTTATTCTTTATTGTTCCCTTTCTCTAATCGCTTTTTCACTCTTCGGCACGCAAACGACGGCACAAAGCTATACCGAGCGCGCCTATGTAACTGGTTATGGTGAAGTTACAGTGGTAAATCCGGCAGTGCCTGAAATTACCGGTCATATTAAAGTAAAGGGTCCGGCCAGGGATATAAGTTTTACTGAAGACGGGAGAAAGGGAGTGGTAATTGCTAATGGCAGAACGACCTTTTACGTTTTTGATGCCGTCCAGAACAAGGTATTGGACGAAATAAATCTGGTTGGACGAACCGATAAGGGGATGTTGGACCGACGTGTCTGGGGATCAGCCATTTCTCCGGATGGAACCAAAGTCTACGCTTTTGTAACGCAGGGGGAAAAGCAAACCAATCTTTACAAAGTGTTGCCCAGCAAAATTATTGAGGTGGATTTAAAAACAAAGGAAGTTACTAAATCAGTTGAAGCGCCATACGGCATTCATGCCATTCAGTTTAAAGAGGGGGACCCAAAAACGTTGTTTGTATGGGGGTATGATCTTTATACACTACATACAGGCACCTGGAAACTTAAGAAGGAAGTGGGGATAAAGCATAAAGACAATCCAAAGGACGGTTCTACTAATATTCTGCTGCTCTTCCCGCGTGGCCCAGGAATTAGCGGGAGCCCGTTTAACTCGATGCCAACTATTACAACATATCCAGACGGGCGGGTGACGGAGGGAATCGCCTGGTTCAACACAAAGACAGGAGAATATCATTCCAAGGATTTTGATAAACCTCCCGTAGGCATGTTCTCCGCTGTGGTCGATCCACAGGCGAAATATGGTTACTCAATTATGAATCACTGGTATAAAACAGATTTGAAAACCGGACATGTCATTAAAGACACGAAGCCGCCGACAGGGACGATATATGGGTTGAATATGAGTGCTGATGGGAAGAAACTCTACCTAGCGGGCGGAGGAAACGATTTTATTGTGGCAAATACCGATTTACAGGTTGAAAAAATAATAAAGCTTCCAACAGATGGATGGGATGTAAAAGTGAATCGTATTAGGAATTAAATAAAAGTAAAGGCGAACTCTAGCATAAGAGATTGCCTTTACGGTTTTTTTCAAAATCTACCAAAGTAGACGGAGGGTGCGTATGGTTGAGTTTGCCGTTGCTGTTCAATCGCAAAGAGATTTGCCTCTTGTTGAATCGCCATGGGCTTCTTTTGCACACCAGAATCCAATAGAAACAGAAATGCAGACCATCTTTTTTGAAGAATGGGAGCGGTTATACGAAAAGAAACGAAAGCCAGATCGGATTTATTTCGGTTCTGAATTCTGCCAGTATCGGCTGCCTTCTCTGTCCACTGTAAAAAAAGCGTTGGCATATAGCTGGCATAACGGTTTTGAGTTTACATTTGCTTCTCCTTATGTTCACAATCAAAAGTTTCATCTACTTCTTGAAATATTGGAAGACTTGCATCAAACTGCGGGCGTAGCAGGTCGCTCCATCGAAGTAGTACTCAATGACTGGGGAGTATATCATCATGTGCGGACGAATTTCCCATCATTGCACATCGTAATTGGGCGTCTATTGAATAAAACAATTCGTGACCCACGTATCGCAGACTATTATGATGATGAACGTGCACCTGAAAGCGCGCGGAATGTTGTAAAAGAAACAGGGCTATTTTCAGACAGTTTTTCTCGTTTCCTTGAATCAGCCAATGTCGTGGGGATAGAGTTTGATGAACTTGTGCAGGAGCATAAGTTAGCGCAGCATAAAAGTCCCTATCGGCTATCCTTTCATTTTCCATTTGGATGTGTGGCTAGCGGTAATGCTTGTATGGTGGGATTTATGGAGGCGAGTAAGAAGGAGAAATTCCGTGGTGACCCGGAGTGTAAACAGCAGTGTCAGCTCTACACCTTTGAACTAAAAAATAGGCAGTTTACTGATATGGAGTATCGTATTTTTCAAAAAGGTAACACGGCCTTTTATGCTTATAATCCAAACATTGTAAAAAGGGGACTTCAAGGCATGATAGATGTTGCTTCCACTCGAATTGTTTACAGCCCGAGAATACCAGTATAAGACAATAAAAGGAGGAACTCCTATGAAAATACTGGCACCTTTAGGAACAGCAAAAGAAGTGGAAATGCTGGCGGAAAACGGAGCAGAAGAGTTTTACTGTGGAATCACCCCAATGGAATGGATGGAAAAATACTCAGCGGGCGTATGGGTAAACCGGAGAAATCCATTTGCTGGCGTGATGTCATTTAAAGAATTGCAGAAAATTGTAGACCAGTCCCACAGCTACGGCATTCCAGTCTATATTACATTAAATGCTCCTTACTATGTGCAAGAGCAATATCCCATGCTGCTCGATTTAATTAGACATTGTACGGAAGTGGTGGGAGTGGACGCTTTTATTGTTGGAGATATTGGTCTAATGATAGCAATGAAGCAACAAATACCAAGCGCCACTATTCATGTCAGCAGTTTAGCTGCCCCCCTCAATACAGGCAGTATACAGCTGTACAAAGAATTGGGAGCAGAAAGAATCGTCCTGTCTCGAACTGTGCAGTTGAATGAGATTCCTGCGCTAAAAAAAGCGGCAGGTAATATCGAACTTGAGATGTTTATTTTAAACGACGGGTGTGTGTACGAGGAAAGCTTTTGTCACACTACACATAATCGGGCCGGTGCTTTCTGTTCACAAAGTCAGTGGGATTATATCAGTATGCCAACAAGTGGTAACTACACGCTCAGCGATAGCGAAAAAATAAAGCTGGAAGAACAGGTAAAAGATTATCGGGAATTTGTTTGGTTTGTTAATGATTGTGGATGTCAAATTGCGCAGGATGGACTACCCCTTGGTCCCTGTGGGCTGTGTGCCTTACCAGCTCTTTATAAAGCGGGAATTGATTCATTAAAAATCGTAGGAAGAGAAAGTTCATCGTACCGGAAACTGGCCAGCGTGCAGTTAGTGAAGGCGGTAGTAGATCGGGTTAGATCCGAGGAAGCGGAGACGCAGGTAAAAGAGTATGCGAGGAGAATAAGGAATCAACCTTCTTTTTGCGAGTCGGGACTAATGTGTTACTACCGATAGGAGGAAAGCTGTGCAAAAAAAGCTTGTTTCTTTTATTGTCCCTTACTGGAAATCACTCTCATTTCTTCTCTTTTTGAATATTTGTTCTACTGTTTTGCTGACGATTCAACCTATGTTTGGAAAATTCGTGATTGATCAAGTATTTACCCGACAAGTCTATTCATTTTCCTTTGCTATGACACTGGGAGTTATCTTCATGCTGCTTGGCTTAGGGTTGTTTCTTTTTACTAAGTATTGTTATCTGCGCATGAGTATGAGCATGAGTATGAAAATGAAAGGTGCGCTCTATCGGCATTTTATGGAGACCCATTCTTTTTCTCATCCTAAGCGAAGAGTCGGAGACGTGGTATCCAGACTGAATGAAGATCTGAGAGAGGCTCAGCACTTTTACACAGATAATACAATGCACTTGATTATCCTTAGCCTTGGTTTTCTGTTCCATATATTCCTTCTGTCTTTTTTGGATTGGAAAATGACCGTCTACTGTCTCTTACTACTGCCTGTGCTGATCTTTGCAACACAAAAGTTCCGAACTGTACTGTTCGATATGAACATGAAGATGCGAACCCTCGCAGCAGCCAATCAAAGTTTTCTTTTTGACACGCTTTCTTCGATTCGTTTTATTCGAAGTTCTCGTCTGGAAGGATGGCTGGAAAACAAATACCAAAACGAATTGCAGACGTTGAATGAACAGCAACTGCGGCTCGCCTTTATCAATGGATGTGCCCAGGGTGTCCCTCAGACTGTTATCTTAATTTCCACGATTGGTACGGTGTGGTTTCTTGGATTAGGCGTGCTTCAAGGTTCGGTGACCTTGGGAACCCTGCTGGCATTCAGCGCTTATCAGGCGAGGCTGTACAGCTCGATCCAGGGATTCACGCAGCTATATATTCGCATGCAAAAAGGCAAGGTAGCTGTAAAGCGTATTGAAGAATTCTTCAATCTGCCTCTTGAAGAAGAGGGGACCAAAGAGCTTTCCTGTGTTACTTCAGGTATTGAATTTCGTCAAGTGAGCTTTAGTTATGAAGCCCACCAGAAGGTGCTTGAGAATATAACTTTTTCTATAGCCAAGGGTCAGAAAATAGGGATTATCGGACAAAATGGCGCAGGAAAAAGCACAATGGCCGACCTGCTGACCCGGATACACAGGCCTTCTTCAGGTGCCATTTTCTGTGATGGAATCGATATTCAATCTATTACACGTAGCTCCTGGAGTCGTAAAGTATGTCTGGTAGCTCACGACCATCCGATATGGTTCGGCACAATTGAAGACTATCTTACGCTCGGAAAAGTCCCATTAACCCTGCTTGAAATGAGGAATGCTCTGGAAGAAGTGGGGTTATGGGAAGATGTGAAATCTATGCCGGCAGGGCTTCAGACTCAGCTAGGGGAAAAAGGGGCCAAGCTGTCTGCAGGGCAGAAACAGCGTTTAGTTTTAGCAAGAGCTCTTCTGCAGAATCCGGATGTATTCATATTCGATGAAGCAACGTGCCATCTCGATATAGAGGCGGAGCAAAGAATTTTTGAGCTAATCCGGAAGAAGATGCAGGATAAAACCGTGCTCATTATTACACACCGGATACAGAACATTTTATGGGTAGACCAGCTCTGGTCTCTATCTGAAGGATCGCTTTCGAGCTATACGCACCATAATTCAGGAGGAGATGATTATGAACTACTTACGAGGAAACATGGCTAAAGAATGTTGGGGAAGAGGACAAGGGATTCGAATCGCGCATATCGACAGCGGCATCAATCAGGGGCACTCTCATATTGGACGGGTCGCAGGTGGTATTGCCTTTCATGTTTCGGAAGACGGAAGCCTCTTTCTCTCAGAAGACTATAGAGATAATTTAGGACATGGAACAGCGGTAGCCGGGGTTTTATATGAGCACGTGCCTGATGCTGAAATATGGGCCGTAAAAATTTTTCACGATAGTCTGAGCGCGCATATCGAAACATTGTGTGCGGCGATGGAATGGTGTATCGAGGCGAAGATGGACATTATTAATTTAAGTTTGGGCGTTCGGCAAGATAATTTTGATTTTCGTGAAATTTGTGTAGAAGCAGAAAAAAGGGGGGTTTTTATTGTCTCAGCCTGCGATGAAAAGCGCGGGTTGCTGTGGCCTGCTTCCTATTCTTCCGTTTTCGGAGTGAAGGCCGAAGCCGACTGTAGCGGCAATATGTTTTTCTATCATACCGAGGAAAAAGTCGTTTTTTCCACTCTTGGCATCCCCCGACGATTAGAAGGACCCCTTCAGAAGTTCAATTTGGAGGGACATAGCTTTGCTGCTGCCCATGTTACCGGGTTTCTGGCAAAAATTCGAGAGAAATATTCGATTCAATCTAAAGTAGATCTAGAGGGCTGGTTGTCCAAATGGTTGATATCCCATGACGTACCGAGCGTCAATCTGAAACTAACTGAACTTTCTAAAACGAATTCTGGAAAAATTGCCCGTGTGGAATCGATATAATCGGAAAATTACGATAAAATCCTGCGCTTAATATTCTTCTAAAGCAGAGCTAAGGTACTGGTTACCTAAAGGCTAAGGCACCAAAAAACGCCGACGGTCAACCTAAAATATAGCAAAAAACAAGGAGGAAAATAAGATGAAAGTACAAGAATTAATAAAACCACAGGTAGCTGCATTTGTAAACGGAACAAAAAAACTGTTAATCGGTGGTCAGTGGGTAGAAGCTGCTTCCGGTAAAACATTTGAAACAGTGAATCCTGCTTTCAAAAAAGTACTATGCCTCGTAGCAAACGGGGAGGCAGAAGATATTGATCGGGCGGTAAAGACAGCTCGGGCAGCGTTGAATGGTCCATGGTCAAAATTGACTCCTTCTCAGCGAGGACAGCTATTATATCGTTTGGCTGAATTAATTGAGCAGAACGGGGAGGAACTTGCCCAAATTGAAACGCTCGATAATGGAAAGCCTATTCGTGAAACGATGAATGTAGACATTCCTCTTACCGTAGATCATTTCCGTTACTATGCGGGATGGGCGACAAAAATTTACGGGCAGACCATCCCTGTTTCAGTACCGAATTACTTTAACTATACGAAACGGGAGCCGGTAGGTGTCGTCGGTCAAATTATTCCGTGGAATTTCCCGCTTTTAATGGCAGCATGGAAACTTGCGGCTGCGCTTGCCTGCGGAAATACTGTGGTATTAAAGCCAGCAGAGCAAACACCGCTGAGCGCTCTTCGTTTAGGCGAACTTATTATGGAAGCAGGATTTCCAGATGGGGTTGTGAACATTGTTACTGGATTTGGTGAGACGGCAGGACAGCCACTTGTTGAGCATTTGGATGTAGACAAAATTGCGTTTACCGGCTCAACTGAGATTGGAAAACTCATTATGCGCCAGGCTTCCGGCACACTAAAGAAAGTATCACTTGAACTAGGCGGGAAATCGCCAAACATCATTCTGCCTGATGCAGATATGTCAAAAGCAATTCCAGGAGCTTTTGGTGGTATTTTCTTCAATCAGGGACAGGTATGCTGCGCTGGCTCGCGTCTGTATATTCACAAAAAAGTATATGACAACGTACTCAGTGACATGGAGGCGCATGCAAAAAAACTAAAAGTCGGAAACGGCTTATTGCCGAACACAGAAATGGGTCCCCTTGTTTCCGAAGAGCAATTCTCCCGCGTAAACCACTATATCGATCTTGGAAATCAAGAAGGAGCTTCGATAATTACAGCATACGCGGACAGTAAAGAACTAGAGCAGGGATATTTTGTGAGACCAACCGTATTTGCGGACGTAACGGATGATATGACAATTGCCCGCGAGGAAATTTTTGGGCCGGTTCTGGCCGCGATGCCGTTTGACGATTTGGAGGATGTGATTGAGCGTGCGAACCGGACAACATATGGACTGGCAGCTGGTGTATGGACGGAAAATGTTGCAAAGGCCCACAAGCTTGCGGATCGAATCAAAGCCGGAACGGTTTGGGTAAACTGCTATAACGTGCTGGATGCAGCTTCTCCATTTGGCGGTTACAAGCAGAGCGGCATCGGGCGGGAGATGGGAAGTTATGCACTGGAGTTGTACACAGAAGTGAAGAGTGTTTGGGTAAATATGAATTAATTACTGGTCGTAAGTGAAAAATGAATTCTTTTCCCCCACTTTTCTCACTGAATGAGTGGGGGGTTCTTATGTCTTTTAGAAATGATTAAGTAAAATATTTTCTGTAAATTTATTTGAATTTTACTTTAATTTTATCTTGTCTATAGGTACGACACCCGAAAATATCTGGATTTTTCCAGGCTTAACGATTAACCATGATTCATATAAAGTTTTGATAGGAGAAAAGGAAGTTCCGCTCACTAGAAAAGAATATGAACTGCTTTTTTACATGGCAAAATCTCAGGGAACCGTTTTTACGCGGGAAGATATATTACTCAATGTATGGGAATATGGCTCATCGGGATACGTAAGGACGGTTGATACTTATATAAAGCGTCTTCGAAATAAATTGTACAAAGTTTCATCACATGTTGCTTCTTACATTATTACGGTATGGGGAGTGGGCTATAAGTTTGATATTCCCTCCTCAACTTCACTTGCTGAAGTTTTATAGTAAAAAAGTACAGGCCGTGTAGAAGAGATTCTATACGGCCTTTTTAGTACGCTTGGTACGAAAAATTTATTCTATATGGTAGGGTAAAACAATCACAATCGTTGTTCCCACATCTGAAGTCGTTGCTATAAAAATATCTCCGTCATGCTCTTCAATAATTTTTTTTGCAATGCTTGTCCCTAGTCCGCTTCCCGTTATTTTTGCATCCTTGGCTTTTGGTTCTCTATAAAACATTGTAAAGATATTTTTCATATTTTCTTCGGAAATTCCCATGCCATTATCTTTAATTTCTATGATAATAGATTCATTTTTTTGATAGCAGGTAATACTTATCTTGATCTTCTCTTGTTCACGGGAATATTTTATAGCATTACTTAAAATGTTCACAAGCGCCCTGTTCATTTTTGGCGGATCGACAAAGACAAGCGGTAAGTCAGCAGCATAGTTTGTTTCCACTTCAATATCTAGTCCTTGTACCTCGCTAATGACAATGTCTAGCGCATATTCCATTAAAAAATCTATATTTATCCATTCCTTTTCAAACGGTAACTGATTCATATTCAGAGCAGAGAGATCAAACAAATCATCAATTAACTGAATGGTATGGTTAGTACGTGCAAGAATGCTTTGGATAAACTCTTTTTCTTTTTTGGCTGAAAGCTCATATTTATTCAGCACTTGAAGATATCCTTTGATTGAGGTGAGCGGGGTTTTTAGGTCATGAGAGATTTGTAGAATAAGTTCGGATCGGGACTCTTCGAAACTTTTCAACTGCTCATATGTATTTACAATCTGTATATTTGCTTCTTGGAGCTCTTTTGTTCGTTCAAATACCTTTTTTTCCAGGTCCTTCGCACGCTCTTCCAACGCCTCAATTAACTGCTCAATTGTTTCATTCATCCAATTGAATGTTTGGGTTAAATTCCCGATTTCATCCTGGGAAGTCACGGCAATCTTCTCTTTATAATTTCCTTCCCCACTTTTTCTCAAAGCAAGTGTTAGATTTTTAATTGGCCCGGTTACTGTTCGAGAAAATTGGAACGAGAAAAAGATGAGAAGTATGACACCAGCTCCTAAAAAGAAAAGAAACCTAGTAAGAAAATCTTTCATTCGAAGATTAATTTCCTTGTTTGCCTCCTTGATAATGGGTGCTGAGATATCATTTTCAGGAATATAGAAATTCAACCGCCAGTCGCTGCTGGGCATGGAGGCGAAGAGAAGATAGCCTTTCTCCAAAGCTGAAGAGACAGGAACGATCCCTTTTTCTGTACGAATTTGAGATAGAATTTCCGGCTTTAACGTCAGCTGCTGTCCGCTAACAAAAAAAAGATTACTGTGTAAACTTCTTTGATTTTTTTGATTGCCTGCTATGTAGTTCCCATTTCTATTAGTAATAAACGAAAAAGCATGCGGCTCTTGAAAGGGCAGTTTGAGAAAATGCTGAACAATATGATCGAGTGGAAAATCAACCCCGACGACTCCACGTAGAGTGTTATCAGGCAGATATACAGGTGCAGTGGCTGTCACTACCCAGTTCCAATGTGTAACATCTTGATAAGGGCGTGTCCATTTGACTTTTCTCTCAGGATTATGCAGTGCATCAGCTGCATAATAAAACTCGTAATCCTGAATTCGGATATTCGGAGAAAGTTTATGAATAGAAACCTCATAATCCACATTAATAGGAGGGTATACCAACCAACCCGATTCAGCAAAAACAAAAAATACTGCTTTCAGCATGGGCTCCGTTTGAATCATTTCTTTCATTAACGGGGAAAGTTCTTTTGATTTTGCAAAGTCCCGCAGCAGAATAGGTGACAAGGTAGCTGTTCCACTGAGGAAAAGATTAGGTTCTTGTTTCGCAACTCCCTGTGGCTCCCATCTATACCCTTGTTTTCTCTTCATCAGATTAATAGAGGAAGAATTCTTAGAAACAGAACCAGGATCAGCAAACAAAAATTCGGCTTGCCTTCGAATTAAGTTTACACTGTTTTCTGTTTGCATAAATTTTGCATTATTTACCTCTGCTTCTTTTTCAAGAAGAGAAAGTTTTTGCTTTAACACGATATCAATTGTTTTTTTTATTTGTTCCTCTGTCATCGTACTAGATAGAGATTTTACCTGAAATAAACTATAGGTGCCAAGTATTACGTAAGGAACAAAAGAAATAAAGATAGTGAAACAGACAATTTTTAAGAAAAAAGATTTTCTTATCAATGTAAACAGCCGCAAACTTGCACCTCCCCAAAAAATTGTGAGCATATATCCTGAATTCAGCATATTTTCTCATACTAAAACTACGTATAATTTTGACTCCATTTTCACTCAGGTGTCCAAACGCTTTGAACCTCTCATGGCTAAAGCCACGAGA